>JBAQGR010000029.1:0-7703 GCA_049287895.1 Desulfatitalea sp. | reverse complement strand
TGTCGTTGACCGTCTTGCCGGTCTGCACGCACAGCAGCACGTCATGGGCGCGCACGTCGGCCTTGTCCAAATAGTGGCAGTCGTTGCTGGCCAGCAGGGGGATGGAGAGTTTGGCGCTCATGTCGCGCAAGACCGCGTTGACCATATCCTGGGCGATGATGCCGTTGTTCTGCACCTCCAGGAAAAAGCGATCCTCGCCGAACAGCTCCTGGTAAAAACGCGCCGCCTGCTCGGCGCGCTCCATGAGCCCCGCGGTGATCAACTGGGGGATCTCGCCATGCAGACAGGCCGACATACCGATCAGACCGGCGCTGTACTCCCGCAACACCTGCTTGTCGATGCGCGGCCGGTAGTAAAAGCCTTCCGCTTGAGCGATGGTGGCCAACCGGCACAGGTTGCGGTACCCTTCCTGGGTCTCGGCCAGCAGCACCAGATGAGTGACCCCCTTGGCATCCAGGGAGGTCTTGTCCGCCAGCGTGCGCGGCGCCACGTAGCACTCGCAGCCGATCACCGGCTTGATGCCGGCCTTGACGGCCTTCTGGTAGAATTCGAGCACATTGAACATGGTCCCATGGTCGGTCATGGCCACGCTGTGCATGCCGAACTCTTTGACCCGCTTGAACAGGCCGTCCAAACGGATGGCGCCATCCAGCAGGCTGTACATGGTGTGCACGTGCAGGTGAACGAAATCGGTGGGGATAACAGTCATCGTTTTTCCAGGTCTTCTCGAAGATTCTCAACCTTGACGACTTCGCAAAATAGTCCGGGAACCGTCACTCCCGCGAAGGCGGGAGTCCAGAATGGATTATATCTACTGGATTCCCGCCTTCGCGGGAATGACACCAACGGCGTTCTGTGGCTTTTTACGAAAACATCAGCCTTCTATGGCAATTGGATTGGTACGCCACCTACTGATCCACCCGATAGTTGGGCGCCTCCTTGGTGATGATGACATCGTGCACATGACTTTCGCGCAGACCGGCCGCCGTGATGCGCATGAAGTGCGCCTTTTTGCGCAGCTCTTCGATGGTGCGGCACCCCACGTACCCCATGCCGGCCTTCAGACCACCTATCAATTGGTGGATGTTGGCGGCCAGCGAGCCCCGATAGGGCACGCGGCCGACGATGCCTTCGGGCACCAGCTTGTCGTCCTCGGCCTGTTCGGTCTGGTAGTAGCGGTCCTTGCTGCCCTTTTTCATGGCCTCGATGGACCCCATGCCGCGGTACACCTTGTAGCTGCGTCCCTGGAAGAGAATACTCTCGCCCGGACTCTCCTCGGTGCCGGCAAACAGTCCGCCGATCATGACGGTGTGGGCCCCGGCCCCCAGCGCCTTAGTGACATCGCCGGAAAACTTGATCCCGCCGTCGGCGATCAGCGGCACGCCGGACTTGTCGGCCGCCGCCTTGCAATTCATGATCGCCGTGATCTGGGGCACGCCCACGCCGGCCACGATGCGGGTGGTACAGATCGAACCGGGGCCGATGCCTACTTTGACGGCATCCACGCCCGCGGCGATCAACGCTTCGGCGCCCTTGGCCGTGGCCACGTTGCCGGCGATCAGTTCAATGCCCTTGAAGGTGCTCTTCAGTTCGCGCACGGCGTCGATGACATTTTCGGAGTGTCCATGGGAAGTATCGATGAGAATCACATCGGCCCCGGCATTGACCAGAGCCTGGGTGCGTTCGACCCGGTCGGGTCCGACGCCGATGGCGGCCCCCGCGCGCAAACGGCCCATCTGATCCTTGCAGGCATTGGGATACTTTTTGATCTTTTCGATATCCTTGATGGTGATCATGCCTTTCAGGAGCCCCTTGGCATCCACCACCAGAAGCTTTTCGATGCGGTGTTCGTGCAGCAGCTTTTTGGACTCTTCCAGGCTGATCCCCTCGGGGGCAGTCACCAGATTCTCCTTGGTCATCACTTCGGAGATCTTCTTGGTCATATTGGTTTCGAAGCGCAGATCCCGGTTGGTGACGATCCCCACCAATTGATTCTCCTTGACCACCGGAACTCCGGAGATGCGATACTTGGCCATCAGCTCCAGCACCTGGTGCACCAGCTGGTCCGGATGGATGGTCACCGGGTCGATGATCATGCCGCTTTCCGATTTCTTGACCTGATCCACTTCCATGGCCTGGTTTTGGATGCTCATGTTGCGATGCACGAAACCGATGCCGCCTTCCCGGGCCATGGTGATGGCGGTCTGGGATTCGGTAACCGTGTCCATGGCCGCGCTGACGATGGGGATGCTCAAACGCAGATTGCGGGTCAGCTGGGTGCTGCTATCCACATCCTTGGGCAGCACATCGGAATAGTTGGGAATCAGCAGGACATCATCAAACGAGAAACTTTCCTCGGGTGGAATGGTCGTCATGGGAACCTCCGTATTGTCGAATTAACGACGCACGGTCGCAATTCTAATTAAATTTCAGCAATATACAACTTGTTGGGTAATTAAATAGGCAACGTTACCATATATTGTGTTGGCCGATCAACCCTGCTTTATGCCCGCATGGATTTTGACATTTGACATTGAAACGATCTCCATCTATGAATCTGAACTATTCCGGCACCGGCATCCGAATCCGGCTAAACCCATTGGAAGACAAAAGAGCGTGCTACTCGAAATCAACCCCATCAATCCGCCCGCGCGCAAAATCGAACAGGTCGTTGAGCTGCTTCGCGACGGCGGCGTCATCGCCTATCCCACCGATACGATCTACGGCATCGGTTGCGATATCATGAACAAGAAGGCCATCGAGCGAGTCTACCAGATCAAACAGTGGCCCAAGAACAAACCCTTCAGCTTCATCTGCTCGGACCTGAAGAACATCAGCCAGTACGCCAAGGTCTCCAACTACGCCTACAAAACCATGCGCCGCCTGCTTCCGGGGCCATACACTTTCATCCTCGAGGGCTCCAATCTGGTGCCCAAGATGATGCTGACCAAACGCAAAACAGCAGGCATCCGCGTTCCGGACAACCCTATCTGCATGGCGTTGATCAGCGCCCTGGGCAACCCGATCCTCTCCACCAGCGCCGCGACCCCCGAGGGCGAGCTGTTCAGCGAACCCTGGCTGATCGAGGCCCATTTCGGCAAGCTGCTCGATCTGATCATCGACGGCGGACCGGTCCCCGGTGTGCCCTCCAGCGTCGTCTCGCTGATCGGCGACGAACCCGAAGTACTGCGCAAAGCGCTGGGGGATGTCTCTTCGCTGGAGTAAATTTGATGCTTTCGTAAACAGTCGCTCGGGGTCTTTTGGTGTCATCCCCGCGAAGGCGGGGATCCAGTCATTTCTATCGGTTGTGGACTCCCGCCTTCGCGGGAGTGACGGTTCTCGAACTTTTTACGAAGACATAAAAATTTGTGATTCGCTCCTAAAACCCCGGCCGATTCAAAACCCCGGCGCCAGTCGTGCTTCCGGAATCAGCCGGGATCTCAGACGGCCATTGCTCCACAAGCGCAGAGCCGATTCCATGAGATATTCGATGAAGGAGAGGCGCTCCTCCTTGGGGAAAGCGGTCTTCACCTCACCCTCGATACCGCCCAGTTCACCGGCCCACTGAACGGCATCCTGAAAATTTCCCAGGCGGTCCACCAACCCCAATTTTTGGGCATCTTCACCGGTAAAAATACGGCCATCGGCAATGGCTGCCACTTGGTCGTGGGCCATGTGGCGGCCTTCGGCAATGGCCCCCACGAACTGTTGGTGGATTGAGCGCGTCACGCCTTCGAGGAGTGTTTTCTCCTTGACGGTCATGGGCCGCGCGGGCGATCCTATGTCTTTATATTCACCGCTCTTGATCACCACCGGGGTCAGGCCGATTTTCTGCATCAGGGCTTCGAAGTTGGTGTAGCCCATGATCACGCCAATGCTGCCGGTGATGGTACCGGGGTTGGCGACGATGCCGTCGCCGGCCGCTGCCACGTAGTATCCGCCGGAAGCCGCCACCGAGCCCATGGAGGCGATCACCTTTTTTTCGGCCAGGGTCTTGCGGATTTCACGGTAAATCTCCTGGGACGGCCCGACAGCCCCTCCGGGCGAATCGATGCGCACCACAATAGCTTTGATCGACTCATCTTCGCGAAAGGCCTTGATCTGATCGATGGTCGTCTGGCTGTCGACAATGGCGCCGACAATCTCGACCACTCCCACCTTGTCGCCATCATCAAAGCTCCCCTCGGCACCCACCGCGACCATTACCTTCATCACCATCAAGGCGATAAAGACCGTACTTACAGCACCCAGGGCCGCCAGGACCAACGTAAAAAAAAGATAGGGATGTTTGCGCAGAAACATGCGTCATGCTCCTTTTCCGGAGAAGTCATAAAAACAAAACGGCCGACGGAAATACGCTTCCCTGCCGGCCGTGATCATCAAATAATCTGGATGAGGGCGGATCTACTCTTCCTTCAGCTTTTCCTGAAGATTCTCGCGCAGAAGTTCGCCGAAGGATGAAGTCGCCGGCCCCATCGTGTTCACATATTCGCTGAGCAGCTCCTGACTGCTCTCCATCTCCAGCCGCTTGATGGACAGGCCGATGCGCCGTTCGTCGCTGTTGATGTTCATCACTCGGGCGCGAAGCGCATCGCCCACGTTGAACATGCCCACGGGGGTTTTGATCTTCTCTTTGCTGATTTCCGAAACGTGCACCAGGCCTTCGATGCCCTCTTCCAGCTCCACGAAGACGCCGAAGTCGGTCACGTTGGTCACGGTGCCGGAGATCTCCTTGCCCACGTCATAGCGTTGGGCCACGGTGTTCCACGGATCGGAGTGCAACTGCTTGACACCCAGGGAGAAGCGCTCGTTGTCCTTGTCGATCTCCAGCACGATGGCCTGCACCGTATCGCCCTTCTTGAAGATTTCGGAGGGGTGTTTGATGCGCTTGGTCCAGGAGAGATCGGAAATGTGCACCAGGCCGTCGATACCTTCGTCGATGCCGATGAAAAGACCGAAGTCGGTGATGTTCTTGATCTTGCCTTCGATGGTCGTTCCCACCGGATATTTGTCGCTGATTACATCCCAGGGGTTGGGCACGGCCTGCTTCATGCCCAGGGAGATGCGGCGGTTGTCCGGCTTGATGTCCAGGACGACCGCTTCGACCTCTTCGCCCACCGACACTACCTTGTTGGGATGGCGCACTTTGCGGGTCCAGGACATTTCGGAGACATGAATCAACCCTTCGATGCCCTCTTCCAGTTCCACGAAGGCGCCGTAATCGGTCAAACTCACCACGCGGCCGGAAACACGCGAGCCGATGGTGTATTTTTGGGCGGCCAGGCTCCAGGGGTCCGGCGCCAATTGCTTCATGCCCAGGGAGACCCGCTCGCGTTCCAGGTCCAGGTTGAGAATCTTGACTTTGATTTCATCCCCCACGGAGAAGAGTTCCGAAGGATGCTTTACCCGGCCCCAGGAGATATCGGTGATATGCAGCAGACCGTCGACGCCGCCCAAATCCACGAACACACCGTACTCGGTGATGTTCTTCACGGTGCCCGTCACCACCTTGCCCTCGCAAATCGAGGTGAGCGTGGCGCTGCGCTTGGATTCGCGTTCGGTCTCCAGAATGACGCGCCGCGACAGCACGATGTTGCTGCGCTTGCGGTTGAATTTGAGAATCTTGAAGCGATAGGTCTTGCCGACCATCTCGTCCAGGTTGCGCACGGGGCGCAGATCGGCCTGGGAGCCCGGTAAAAATGCGTTTACGCCGATATCCACGGAGAAGCCGCCCTTGACGCGGCTGGAGATGACCCCTTCGATGGGCTGGTCGGCCTCATAGGCCTTCTTGATCTCTTCCCATACTTTGACCTTTTCGGCCTTTTCCTTGGAGAGAACGACCACTTCATTTTCGTCGTCCCACCACTCGACCATCACTTCGATTCTATCGCCCGGCTGGGCAGTGACCTGACCCTTTTCGTCCTGAAACTCGTGGATCCGGATCTGGCCTTCGGATTTATACCCGATATCGACAAGCACGTGGTCTTTGTCCACGGAGATGATGCGTCCGGTAACCACCTCGCCTTCGGCAAAGCGTTTGAAGCTCTCCTCATAGAGATCCATGAGGTCATCCATGGAGGCTTCCGCGCCCTCCTTTTTGGGTCTGTCCGCGGCGATCTGTTCTTCGGAGCTCAGTTCGGAAACGTCTGGGTCGGTGGTGGTTGGTTCGGTTTCGTTGTCTGCAATGTTATTCATGTGTCTCTAAGTTCCCCCTCAGCCAAAATTCGCACCGCATAGAGCGGTTGCGTAAATGGGGAATATAGCCAAGGGGGGTCTAAAATGCAACGACAAAGTTACGGGATTTGGATGATATGGCGCATCATCAGATCCACCACCTGCTCCAAAGAGAGACGGCTGGAATCGATGCGCACGGCATCGCAAGCCGGTTGAAGGGGGGCGACCGCACGGGTCGAATCGTTCTGATCGCGTCGCTGCATCTCGCTTTCCACCGTTTCCAGGGATGGCCCGCCGCCTTTGGGCATATCGAGTTCGTCGTAGCGGCGCTTGGCCCGTATGCCGGAATCGGCATCCAGGAAGAATTTGGCTTCCGCTTCGGGGAAAACCACGGTGCCCATGTCGCGTCCTTCGGCCACCACCGCCTTTTCGGCGGCCAGGGCGCGTTGAGTAGAGAGCAGAAAAGCCCGGACCACCGGCCGGGCCGACACGGCCGATGCCAGCATGGAGATCCGCGGGGAACGGATTGCGCTGGTGATATCGGTCCCGTTGAGCATGATCCGCAGGCCGTCGCCGCTGGGGATCAGATCCAGCGCAATCCCCTGACAAAGGGCTGCCAGGGCCGCATCATCGTCTGCGGCGATGCCGGCTTCGAGGGCGGCCACGGCCACGCCGCGATACAACGCACCCGTATCGATATAGCGATACCCCAACTTGCGCGCCAGCGACTTGCTGACCGTGGTTTTGCCTGCGCCGGCCGGACCATCGATGGTGACGATCAGCGGCCTGGCGGGTATGGGCGCCGGGCTCATGGCCACTCCTTTTTTCGCTTTCGGGCAACGCCCGGTCCCACAGTTGTCTCCCATGGGATCATAGCACCGCATCCAGAGCGTTTAAAAAACGCTTGTTTTCTTCGGGCAGCCCTACGCTGAGACGGATATAGTGCGGATAGCCATAGGCGCGCATGGAACGCACGATCACTCCTTGGCCGAGCAGGGCCTGAAACACCGCATCCGCCGGTCGGCCCACGTCGATGAGAAAGAAGTTGGCCTGGCCTGGAAAATAACGCAGGCCCCGCCGGGCCAGTTCCGCATAGAGAAAATCGAGCCCCTGGTGGACGGTGGCCAGGGTCTTTCCCAGAAACCCAACGTCATCCAAAGCGGCCGTGGCAGCCACCTGGGCCAGGGTGTTGACGTTGAACGGCATGCGCACGCGGTTGAGCAGTTCGGCCAGGGATGCGTCCATCACGCCATACCCCACGCGCAGACCGGCCAATCCGTAGGCTTTGCTGAAGGTGCGCAATGTCACCATCGTGCGTGGGGATTCCAGATAGGCCAGCCCGCTGACGCAGTCGCTGTCGCGCACGAATTCATAATAGGCCTCGTCCACCACCACCAACACACGGGCCGGCAAAGCAGATAGAAAGGCATCGAAAGCCTGGCGACTGACCACGCTGCCGGTGGGATTGTTGGGATTGCAGATGAACACCATGCGGGTGCGCGGCCCCACCTGGGCCAACATCGCCGTCA
>JBAQGR010000028.1:0-16760 GCA_049287895.1 Desulfatitalea sp. | reverse complement strand
GGAACCGCCCCCCGATCGGACCTGCTGGCCCATCTGCTGGGGTTTAGTGTCGGCCTGCTGTGCGGCAGCCTCTACACCCGGGCCTGCGGTCGCATCTACCCGTGGCCGGTGCAGATGGCCGCTCTTTTGGTCGTTGTAGTTGGGATTGTGGCCGGTTGGTGCCGGGGCATGGCTTACAGCGGATAAGGTGTCAGGCTTTCCCAGCCTTGCTCGGTCACCAGAATGGTCTGCTCGAATTGGGCCGACAAGGAGCGGTCTTTGGTTACCGCGGTCCATTGGTCTTCCAGAACAATCAATTCATAACCGCCCAAATTGATCATGGGTTCGATGGTGAACACCATGCCCGGAACCATATGGACCCCCTCGCCGCGCTGTCCGAAATGGGCGATCTGGGGCGGCTCGTGGAACTCAAAGCCCACCCCATGGCCGACGAAATCGCGGACCACGGAGCAGCCTTGGCCCTCGGCATAGGTTTGAATGGCCCAGCCGATGTCCCCCACGGTGTTGCCCGGCCTCACCATGGCAATACCCTCTTTGAGACTTTGCCGCGCAACATCCACTATTTTAAGGGCGTCCGGCCCTGGTGCCCCTATGAAATAAGTCTTGTTGGCATCCGCATAGTAGCCGTCCAAAATGGTGGTCACGTCAATATTGACGATATCCCCTTCCCGAAGCACCCGCGGACCGGGAATGCCGTGGCAAATCTCTTCATTGACAGAAGTACAAACACTTTTAGGGTAACCGCGATAGTTGAGCGGTGCCGGCGTAGCATTGTGCTGCAGCGTAAATTCGTGCACCCAGCCATTGATCGCTTCGGTGGTGATGCCGGGCACCAAACGACTCTCCACAAGATCGAGGGTGGCGACGACCAACTGCCCGGCCCGGCGGATGCCCTCGATGTCCAGGGTCGATTTGAGCCTGATTTTAGGCTTCTGGGGATGTGCTTTTGGGCGCACTTGTTCGGTAGTCTCCGCGCAGCAGCGCTTGAATTTCTTGCCGCTGCCGCAGGGGCACGGATCATTGCGTCCGATTTTAACGCCGCGTTGTGGTTGATTCACCCTCAAAGGATACCTTTCTCCGGCCGATGCGCCCAAACCCAAGGCGGCCGATTTCGCGCCACCGTACACCTATTTTCGTTGGGCTGTCAATCGGGTTGGGCCTGGCGCCGGTTCAATTCGGAATCACAATCGAACCGGTTCGCGCCGCAATCGACGGGTTAAGGTTTAATACCTCTTCCGATGCAGAAAATATTTACACTCTGCCGCTGCTTCGATATAAAAGGCAAAAAACAACGTTGCAAGGAGAGAGACAAGTGCCCATGGAAAAGGAGTCGGAAATCGATAGGGGGGTCGCCTGGGAGGATCGGGTCTTGTGCAGCGACGAGAGCTGCATTGGGGTTATCGGTCCGGACGGCCGCTGCAAAGAGTGCGGCCGACCCTATGAAGGCAAATGGCCCGCGGCGCCCCAATCTGGCCAAGCCCCCGGCCAATCCGTTGATGCGGACGAACCCGTGGATTCGGAGGCGGATGGTGACGCTATTTTCGAAAGCGATGCGCCGGACACTTCAGAAAGGGGTGATGACGAATGGAGCACGCGCACCCTGTGCCCGGACGAGAGCTGCATCGGCGTCATCGGCCCGGACGGCCGTTGCAAAGAGTGCGGCCGACCCTATACCCCTTGAATCCAAAACGGCTTTGACGGTGTCGCGCCTTACTCCTTTCCGGAATCCAACACCATCCGGATCTTGCGCGACAGCTCCTCCAAATTGAACGGTTTTTGAATAAATCCGTTGCAGCCCCGATTCAGGATCTGGGTTGCTTCGCCGCTCAAACTGTATCCGCTGGCCAGCAGCACCTTGATACCAGAATCGATGACCTTGAGCCGGTCGTAGGTGTCTCCGCCACCCATGACCGGCATGATCATGTCCAGAATCACCAGGTCGATCTTTGCTTTCTCTTTGGCAAAGATCGCCAGCGCATCCTGGCCACTGCGGGCCACCAGGGGATGATATCCCAACTCGGCCAGCATGGCCTTGCCGATATCCAGAATCATCAGCTCATCATCGACCAGTAAAATGTTTTCCGAGCCCACCACCGTTTCGGCTTCGATCTTTTCTTCGACCATCTCCACGGGCTTTTCTACGGCGGGCAGGTAAATATTGAATTTGGCGCCCTTTCCCTTTTCGCTGTATACGCTGATCGTCCCTTCGTGATTCTTTACGATACCATAGGCCGAGGCCAGCCCGAGGCCCGTGCCGCGACTGCGATCCTTGGTGGAGAAAAAAGGTTCGAAGATTTTGGACTGAATTTCCTTGTCCATGCCGATGCCGGTATCGGTTACGCTGACACACGCATAGTTGCCCGGTGCGATGTTGAAGGCGTCGCAATAAGCGCTATCCAGGCGTTCGTTGGTGGTTTGGATGAGAATCTGCCCGCCCTCGGGCATGGCCTGCCAGGCATTGACCAGCAGGTTCAGAAGAACCTGCTCGATTTGCCCACGATCCACCTCCACGGTCCACAGCTCCGGGAAGAGCAGGGTGTGGACGGCGATCTCCTTCTTGGTCCGCCCGAACATGGTCGCGGTCTTTTCCACCAGCTGGTTCAAATCAGTGGCCTTGACCTCATATTTGCCACCCCTGGCGAATTCGAGCAGCTGTTTGGTCAGAGCCGATGCATCTTTTACATAGTTGACGACATTGTCGATTCTTTCATAGGCAGGGTGATCCAGGCTCACGCCCACTTTGGCCAATGTGGCATTGCCCATGATGGCCATCAACAGGTTGTTGAAATCATGGGCGACACCGCCGGCCAATGTGCCGATCGAGTCCATACGCTGGGCCTGCTGCAACTGTTGTTGCAAGCGCTCCTTTTCGGTGATATCGCGCAGCAACCCCTGCATGGCCGGCCTGTCGTCGAAGGTGACCACCGCGCCGGATATTTCAGCCCGAAACGTGGTGCCGTCCTTACGCCTGACCCTGTAAATGTTGGCTATGGAGGTCACTTTTTGGCTTTTCTGCCACCTCTCGACCGCCTCGCGCACCAGTCCATGATCTTCGGTGGCAATCACATCCCATAAGGAGAGCGCCAGCCCCTCCGGCCGTGTGTAGCCGAGCAATTGGCAGATGCGCTGGTTGAGGAACAAAAAACGTCCAGTCGGCAAATCGATGACAAAATAGCCGTCCTGGGTGTTTTCCACCAGCGAGCGATAGCGTTGTTCGCTCTGCTGCAGCGCCTGCTCGGCTTGCTTACGCTCGGTGATATTGAACATATAGGAGATCAGTCCAATGACCTCCTTTTTATCATCTCGCAGAGGCCCGGTGGTAGATACCGCATAGAAAAGGGCGCCATCCTTGCGCTGATGGCTAAGTTCAAAATAGTCAAACGTCTGGCCCTCCATCACCCGCTTAAAATATTGGTCGAAAAGCTCCCGTTGCCCTTCGGGTACGGCCGGGTAGGGTTTGCCCAGCACCTCTTGCCTGGGCCAGCCGAACATCTTTTCCGCGGCCGGATTCCAGAACATCACCCGCATCTGCCGGTCCATACCCACGATGGCCGCCTGGGCGCTGTGATAAATCACCTCCAGGGCTTCATTGGCCTTGCGCAGCGCCTCGTCCGCCCGCTGGCGCACGCTAATATCACGGAACATGGCGATCAAGGTCTCGGAGGTAAAAGCGCACAGGTTTACCTCCACGGGAATATAGCGACCATCTTTGCACAGGTAGTGCCGCTCCAGGGTCATCACTCTGTCGGAATGGGCTAAATCCGCCGCCGAAATAATGGGTTGGGCGTTAATGTCATCTGGATGGATAAGATCCCGGCTGCTCATTTGGGTAAGCTCGTCATGGGAATAGCCCAAGATGCGCAATGCCTGACGATTGGCACCCACGATGCGCAACTGCTGGTCAATATGCAGCATTCCCATGGCGGCGTTTTGGAAGAAGCGTTCATAGGGGACTTGCTTGTGGATGGCCCGCTCCGCTTCCAGCTTGGAAATCCGCGCGCACAGCTCGTCATATGTGGGTTTGGTCAAAGGTAACTTCCTCCGCTGCTCGGGTCGTCCGGCATCGTCGTCCGTCAATACAGTCTCAATTCATGACAACCTTAAGGACGGGGCCGCTATCGGTAGTGGCCATAGTGGACCCCATATCGTTTCGCTTTATAGGCGAATTTGCGAACCGTTGTTTTAAGAACTTGCGCGGCGGCGGTGATGTTGCCCCGACTGTTCTTGAGGGCATCAATGATCATCTCCTTTTCCAGATTGGCCACCGCATCCTCTATGGAGAGCTCGGGCAAGGTGCCCGACTCTTTGCCGGTCTGCAAGGTAGGCGGCAGGTGGTAACTGTGGATCACACCACCTTCACATAGCAGTACGGCCCGTTCAATGCAATTTTCTAGTTCACGCACATTGCCCGGCCAGTGATAATCCATCAACATATCGATGGCCGGCGTGGAAAATCGTTTGATGTTCTTGCCGTTCTCCTTAACGTACGTTTCGAGGAAAAAATCGGCCAGCAAAAGGATATCCGTTTTACGCTCGCGCAACGGCGGCATATAGATGGGAAACACATTGAGCCGGTAGTAGAGATCGCCGCGAAAGCTCCCCTCTTCCACGGCTCGCTCCAAGTTCTTGTTGGTGGCGGCCACGATGCGCACATCCGCCTTGATGGTTTTCTGACCGCCGACCCGTTCGAACTCCTTTTCCTGCAACACGCGCAGCAGGTTGCCTTGCACATCCAATCCGATGGAGCCGATCTCGTCCAGGAAGATGGTTCCCTTGTGGGCCAGTTCGAACTTGCCCAGCTTGAGCTTGATGGCGCCGGTGAAGGCCCCTTTTTCGTGACCGAACAGTTCGCTCTCGATGAGGTTGGCCGGAATGGCGGCGCAATTGACCTTGATGAAAGGCCCCTTGGCCCGGTTGCTGTTGTAATGCACCGAATTGGCCACCAGCTCTTTGCCGGTGCCGCTCTCGCCGCGCACCAAAACCGTGGCGTTGCTCTTGCACACCTGGGAGATCATTTGGAACACTTCGCGCATCTTGTTGCTGTTGCCCACAATATTGGTGATGCGGTACTTGTTCTCCAACTCATCGCGCAATCGTTTGTTCTCGGCGCGCAACTGATCTTTTTCGCGGCGGATGATTTCCAGGTTGACCACATGCTGGGCGACCATGGTAGCCACCACGGAAAGCAGCTTCTGGCCATCCTTGAGGACATAGCTCTCGTCGTAAGGGCGATCCACGCTCAGGGCGCCGATCACCTGGTTGCCCTTTTTGATGGGCACACAGATGAACGAGAGCTCTTCAACATCCTTCAGCTTCTTGCGCACCGCGGTGCGGTCGAGAAAAAGCGGTTCCTCGCTGATTTTGGGGATGGCCACCGCTTTACCGGTTTGAATGACCCGGCCGGTGATGCCTTCGCCCAACTTGTATTTGACCCGTTCGATAGTGCTCAACGACAGGCTGTGGGCCACCTCGATGCTGATCTCATTGCTCAACGGGTCGAGAATCGATACCGTTCCCCGCACCATATTCATCGAACTGGACAGAATGTCCAGGACTTTATATAAGGATTTTTTGAGATCCAGATACTCGCTGAGCGCTTGACTGATTTCATATAGCAGGGTTGCTTCTTCGATGCGTTTCATGCCGGGTCCGTTTGGTAGTGACATGCTAAATAATGCCAACAAAAGTGCCTTCACATGCGCGCATCATAACAAATTTGTAATCTATGGCAAGCCCAACTATTTTGCATGTCGATATGGATGCCTTTTTTGCGTCGGTGGAGCAACTGGACAACCCAGCGCTGCGCGGCCAATGCGTGGTGGTGGGCGGATCCCACCGCGGGGTGGTGGCCGCCGCCAGCTATGAAGCGCGCAAGTATGGCATCCGCTCGGCCATGCCTATTTTTCAGGCCAGGCAAAAGTGCCCCCACCTGGTCATCGTGCCCCCGCGCCGCCAACGCTATGTCGACCTTTCCCAGCAGCTCATGGCTATTTTAAAAGGCTTCTCGCCGTTGGTGGAACCGATCTCCATCGACGAAGCCTTCATGGATATCAGCGGCTGCGAGCGGCTTCACGGCACGGCCCGGGATACAGGCGCGGCCATAAAGAGCCAAATCAAGGAGCGGACCGGGTTGAGCTGCTCGGTGGGCATCGCGCCCAACAAATTCCTGGCCAAAATAGCCTCGGACATGAACAAACCCAACGGACTGACCCTCATCCCCGCCGAGCAGGTCATGACCTTTATTAAAACGCTGCCCATTCACAAAGTGCCCGGCGTGGGTGCCCGCACCCAGCAACACCTGACCGAGCTGGGTGTGCAAACACTGGGAGAGGTTCAACGCTTTCCCGAAGCGCAACTGGTTCGCCGCCTGGGTGCTTTCGGCCATCGCCTCTTGGCCTTGGCTTTTGGGCGCGATGACTCCCCTGTCGTCACGGAAAACGAGGCCAAATCCATGAGCAGCGAAACCACACTGGCCCAGGACACGTGCGACCGCGCGCTGCTGGCCACCCACTTGCTGGCCCAATCCGAAGCGGTGGCCCGGGATCTCAGGCGCCACGAGGTCCGCACGCGAACGGTCACCTTAAAATTGAGAACCGCCGATTTCCAGCGCCACACCCGCAACCAGACCCTGACCCATCCGGTCGATTCAGCCGACGTCATCTACCAGACCGCGGTCGACCTTCTGGCTGCCTTTGAAATGCAACGGCCGGTGCGCCTCATCGGCGTGGGCGCCGGAAATTTGCAGCCCCATGCGGTGCCCATCCAGCAGGAGCTGTTTGCCGACGCCCGGAACCAACACCTCCGGCAATGGGAGAAGGTGGATCGCGCCATGGACGCCATTGACGCGCGCTATGGCCGGCGCTGCGTCGTCCGCGGCACGCTGGTGGATAAAAACCGGGGAGAAGAGTGAATTCCCCGGGACCCAGGGCAATTGCAAAGAGTTACCTGCCTCCGCCCCCACGGTCCAGCTCGAACAAATAGCGCACTGCGCTTTTGATCATGGTCATCAGCACAAGTCCGAAAAAGAGCGGAAAAAGGATGCAGTCAAACAGGTAGGCGGCCATGAGCCGTATGGTCAGGCCCGCGATGCGTTCGGTTTCCATTTTCAAATAGGCTGTCAGCGCCTTGACCCCTTGGCTCAGCCTGGCCATCCGGCCTTTGAAGTCGAACGCTGAAAGGGTGTCATCCGGCCCATCGGGGAAAAAACGTTCCTGGAGTTGATCCGGCGCGAGTACTTCTCCCAAAGCCTTGAGCTGCTCATGGGAACGCTCCACCATCGGGGCGGTGATCCGCTGGGAGATAAGCGCGGCTGCGGATACAGTCAACGGCAGTAACACATAGAGCATGATGCACAGGGTGGCGCCGAAGCGGCCGGCCTGCCTGAAAATCCCGTGGAGGTTGAGTTGGCGGGGAAGCAGCCAAAGCGCCAGACACGCTGCGGTCCAAACGGAGAGCGATAACACCAGTGCCCAATGATCGATCAGGGCGAGCCCTTGCAGAGCCAACTGCATCAGGGCGATAATGCTGGCACCGGCCATGGCCGCCTTCCAGGCCATATCCACATAATCGTAGGCTGGCTGCACCACATCCCCCAGCTCTACTTGGACCCCCACGCCCACGCTGGATCCCTCCACGATGGCCAGTCCGCTTTTAATGCCCGAAAGGATTAAAAAACCGGCCAGAGCGCGGTCAAAGGCGCGGTCCAGATAGCCATCGTTGGCCCGGGCCAAACGGTCGAGGCCGCACCATCCGAGCCCCCGATCCAACACGCCCGCCGCGGCCAAAATTGTGGCGGCGACCAAAAGGACGACAAGCACCGTTCTCCGAAACCATTGCGGCATGATTCCCCCTCTCCGAAAAAGGATCGCGACCAGGCTTCCGAAAATTGAGTACCATCCAATCCCCCGCGAGCGCAAGCCGGACCGTGCTATAAGGCCGCCGCCCGCCCGCGGTTAGGAGCAAAGAAATCTGAAAGAAGTACTTCTTCTGGATCCGTCCAACCCGTTGTCAACCATAAAGATATCGGCGGATCGTCTATCCACAATCTTAAAATGCATTCGGGCCGGCTGGGGGACTATCCCCGGCCGGCCCTGCTATTTGTCGAAGAAAAGCCAGTTGCGGCTTTGGCGGGTTCCTATCCCGCTCAATGGATCAGGTTGGCTCCTTTCTCAGTCAGTTTGAGCCTAGGCACTTCGCCTTTCATTTCGCACTTGAGAAACCCTTTGGCTGCCAACTGTTTGATGGCTTTTTCGAAATCTCTCTTTTCAAAGGCATTCAGAAAAGGCAGGTACTCCTCAATCAGCCAATGTTCGGGGATCGAATCGTTTTCTTCGCCTTCCATGGCCCTGAATTGATCCAGAATATCTTTCTTGATGTCTTTTATATCTCTGCTCATCGCCCATCCTCATCGCTTGAATCAAACGAACCGAGTTCCGGTCCGCCAGGGCGGCCGCGTCCCAACGAAGGGTTCGTGCGGCCTATCAAAGGCGACCGCACTTTCTGTCGAACCGATTCGCTGGCCGCACCGCTTCGCGGACGATCTTTTGCCGTAACCCCTATGGCCATGCCGCCAGCCACCCAATAATTTCACCGGCAGCGGTTCTCAAAAGCAGTGTAAAATAACGCATTATTACCGTGTTACAAGTCCTGGGATTCGATTTTAGCGGAACCGAAACAAAACAGGGCCGGGTCAGAGGGAACCGAAAGCAGTGCGCGTGGGGTTGGTAGCGAGCATGTCAACTCTCTTCGGAATAGCGTTTTTGGATCGAACGCAGCATTTCGTAACGGCTGAAGAAAATCTCCACCAGTTCCGGATCAAAATGGGAGCCGGCGTTTTGTTCGATCTGGGACAGAATATGCTTCTCTTCCCACGCCTCTTTGTAAATCCGCTTGCTGCTGAGGGCATCAAACACATCGGCCAGCGCCACGATGCGACCGAACAGGGGAATCTCGATGCCGCGCTTGCCCCGCGCACGTCCGTCGGACCCCGTGAACTCCTTGATGGGGCGACCGGTACGAAAATCGACATGGCCGGGATATCCTTGGCCATCCCACCGCTCGTGATGGTTCAGGGCCACAATGCCGGCGGCTTCATCAAAATCAGATTGTTGCTGCATAAACAGCCGGGCTCCCTGCACGGTGTGCTGTTTCATGACCTCATACTCGTCGACACTCAGCCGCGCCGGCTTTCTGAGAATCAGGTCCGAGGTGGCCACCTTGCCCACATCGTGCAGCATCGCTGCCATACGCAGGACATCGCGGGACTTGTCGATCACTTTGGCGTCAATCTGGTGTTTCAATGCCCACTGTTCATAAATCTCCACGGCAAAACCGGCCACCCGGTTGACGTGGGGCCCTGTCTCCCGGGGATCGCGCATCTCGGCCATACGAATCATCCGCAAAATCAAGGCGCGCGTCATTTGCGCCCGCTCCAGGGCTACGGCGGCCACCGAGGCGAAATGGTACATCATGCGCTCGTCCTGGCGCGTAAAGGAGGTGATCTTGCCCGCCGCGTCCTGCGCATTGATGATCTGCAAGATTCCCAAAATGGTGTGACCGCTGTTTTCCAGGGGGATGGCCAGCACCGACTGGGTTTTGTACCCCACCGCCTCGTCAAACTGCTTGCTGAAGCTGTAGGGCAATGTGATTTCCAGATGATAGACATCCTCGAGGTTCAAGGGACGTCCAGTGGCGGCCACATAGCCGGCGATGCTCTTGGTATCGATAGGAACCTTGAAGGTTGAATAGATCAGCTTTTCGCCCCTGGGCAATTTCTTCTGAAGGGCGTCGTTTTGGGTATAGGTGAAGTAAAGCCAGTCGTTCTGGCGGATATAGATGGAGCCCGCATCGGCGTTGGCGAACTGGCGCGCCCGGGTCAGGACGCGCTCCATGAGGATATCCAGGTCGTGGATTTGACTCAGCTCGATTCCCAAACGCGTCAGGCTGTCCAGTTTTTCCTGTTCGGTCAGCATCGAACCATCTCTTTCTGGGGTCCACGCCCGGGAGCCGTAGGGGCTGAAAAGCCCAACGCCCGTCACCAAACCTTTACAAGTCGATAACCATATCAATTTGTTATAAAAACGTCAAGAGCCAAGATGGCTTCGAAAAACATCGGCCCGGGTCAGACGATACCGCTCGACGATGGCGGCGGGCAACGGTTCAAGGATGGGCCAGTGGCAGATGGATGGTGAAGGTGCTGCCCTTGTCCTGGATGCTGGTCACGGTCACCTGGCCACCATGGGCCAGGACGATGTGCTTAACAATGGCCAGGCCCAGGCCGGTACCGCCCATACGGCGGCTGCGGGACTTGTCCACCCGGTAGAATCGCTCGAAAAGACGCGGCAGATGGGCCGGGGCAACACCGATCCCCTCGTCTGTGAAGACGATTCGGATCTCCTGCCCCACCACCTGGGCGGTCACCGTGATGCGGCTGTTATCTGGGCTGTATTTAATGGCATTGTCCAACAAATTGACAGCGGCCTGCTCCATCAGCTCCGCATCTATGTGGGCGGTGAGTTCATCGTTACAGCGGATATCGATGGCCATGGCCTTGGCATCCGCCTTGGGCCGGCACAATTGCGCCGCCGCCTGCAGGACCTGCTGGATGGCAACGGTTTCCAATCGGAGCTGGCGGCTCTCCTCCCCCTGTTCGAGGCGCGCCAGCTGCATAAGATCATCGACAATGGCTGTCAGGCGCTGCACATGCTTGTCGATAATCTGCAAAAAGCGCTGCGCCTCCTGGGGATCGGTCACCGATCCCTGGGAGAGGGTCTCCACAAACCCCTGGATGGCAGTCAGGGGGGTTTTGATCTCGTGGCTGACATTGGCCGCAAAGTCGCTGCGCATGGTCTCCAGGCGGCGCAGCTGGGTCACATCGTTGACAACCAGAAGAGCCCCCATGCGCCGTCCGTCCGCATCGAACAACGGAGTGCAATGGGCATTGAGAATCTGCTCGCCCAACCGGTACAAGGCCACGTCGCCCTGGGTGGTGATTCCCTGATCCAGGGTGGTTTGAATCATGTCGTGCAGCTCACGGTTGCGCACAACCTCCTGAATGCTGCGGCCCTGCAACCGCTCCGCGTTGCCGCCCAACAGACGCGCGGCGGCCGCGTTGAGATTCAGGATGTGCTCTTCCGGGTCGAGGGCCACAACCCCCTCCACCATGCTGGAGAGCACCGCTTCGCTCTCGTTGCGCTGCCGCAAGATGGCCTGCATACGCTGCTCCAGTTCCTGGGCCATCTGATTCATGGCCTGGGCCAGACCGGCCAGTTCCATCGTATCCGGAGCGCCCAGGCGATGGGAGAGTTCGCCCTGGGCAAAGCGGGACGCGCCTTTACGCATCTCCTCGATGGGGCGACTGATCCGCCGCGAAATCATCAAACACACCAGGGCAGCCAGCACCGCGATGACCAGTCCTCCGGTGGATAGGCGCACCCGCAGGGCACGCAGCTGTTGTTCGACGGCCGTCAGGGGAATCGCGAGCCGCGCCACCCCTTGGATGAGTTCTTTACCAATGGGCAGGGCCACGTACATCATTTTGCGATTAAGCGTACCGCTGACGCGAAAGGCGATCCCGATGCGACCCTGGGACGCCTGCACAACCTCGAGTCGATCCCCGTGGTTTTCCATCTGGGACGGATCGGCCTCCGAATCGCCCACCACCACCCCGTTGGGCAACATGACCGTCAAGCGCATGGGCATCTCAAGGACGATCTGCTTGCAGAACCGATCCAAGACCGGACCCTCCAATGGTGATAAGAGAGGTTGAATCTGGGGAACAAGAATCCGGGTTTGATAGACGAGATCCTGTTGGAGCTGGGTGATGTAAAACGAGCGCACGGATCGCGATGCAAACCACTCCGTGGCCAACAGGGCGATGAGCACCAGGATCAGGTACGATGGGTAGAGCTGCCAAATGAGGGGTCGGCGTTTGATCATGGCTTTTCTTTGAAGCGGTAACCCACGCCGCGCACGGTTTCGATCAGGTTTCCGAAATCTCCCAGTTTTTTACGCAAGCCCACAATTTGAACATCCACGCTGCGGTCGGTCACCGGGTAGTCGTCCCCGCGCACCGCGTCCACGATCTGGGTGCGCGTGAAGACCCAACCCGGCCGGCTGGCCAGGAAGGTCAACACCTGAAATTCCGTAAAGGTGAGATCGATCCATTGGTCGTCGATGGTCAAACTTCTCCGGCCGCGGTCGATCAACAGCCCATGGATACGGATCAACTCCGCGTCCGAGGCGGGTGCGGCGGCGCGGCGCCGGAAAACGGCCCGCACCCGCGCCAAAAGCACCCGGGGACTGAACGGTTTTGTGACGTAGTCCTCGGCGCCCAACTCCAGACCGGTGACAATGTCCACCTCTTCGCCCTTGGCGCTGAGCATCACCACCGGAATCGAGCGGGTCTGGGGATCGTTTTTCAGCCGACGGGTCAATTCGAGCCCATCCATGCCCGGCAGCATCAGATCGATCACCATCAGATCTACAGGGTTCTCTTTCGTCTTTCGCCAGGCCTCTTCGCCGGTTTCGGCGCACACGACGCCATACCCTTCCCGGCTCAGATGAAATCGCACCAGTTCGAGGATATCCTCCTCGTCATCCACCACCAGAATGGTTTCCTTAGCCATTACCAAGCCTTTCTTTACACGGCCCGATGGCAGGCCGTCCCTGGCGACTGCATAGGCCGCTGCCTTTGTCGCCAATCCAGCCTTTTATCCCGGCAACTGTTAGCATCGAGTTAGCGTTCGGTTAGAATTCGACGACCAAAAGATCTTCTTTGTTCTTTCCATTTGTCCGTTGAATCCATTCTTCGATCGGGGTATGACCCACTGTCCGAAGAACCCCGGCGAAAAGCAAATGGATTCATTATAGCGATACCCATGCAAGACTCAACCCCCAAGGGATTTTGACATTTGGTATTCATGAAGCGAGGAGCGTAGCTTGACACTGTGGAATATCACCGCCATCGCGGTTGCCCTGGCCATGGATGCCTTTGCCGTGGCTTTGGCCGCCGGCATCCACCTGGGCCGAATCGATTTTCGCCAGAACTTCCGGCTGGCCTGGCATTTCGGCCTTTTCCAGGCCCTCATGCCCATCATAGGATGGGCGGCCGGCCTGACTATCCGGGCCCAGATCGAAAGTTACGACCACTGGGTGGCCTTTGGCCTGCTCCTGTTTGTGGCTCAGGGCATGTTGCGCGAGGCCTTCAAACAAGAGGCTGCAGAGCGTGCCCCCAAAGACCCCACCCGGGGGGCCACCATGGTGATATTGTCTGTGGCCACCAGCCTGGATGCCCTGGCCGTGGGGTTGAGCCTTTCCATGATCCATGTCTCCATTTGGCGGCCGGCGCTGGTGATCGGCCTGGTGGCCGCCGCCTTCACCACCCTGGGGTTGCATCTGGGCAAACGGATCTCCAAGGCGACCCTGATCCGGCGCTACGCCGACGGCACCGGCGCTCTCGTGCTGATAGCCATTGCGCTCAACATTCTGCGCGAGCATGGGGTGTTCGCTGGGTGGATCGGTTAGTTCGTGCCCATCCAGGGATGGACACTAGTTCGTTCTATTCGGAGTCAAGGGGTCCCCCGGCTTAACCTCACCCGCCACCACATCCATAAAGGCTCTGAAAAGAGTGACATGGACAAACAGCTCGAGCATGGCCCACACCGTGGTAAAAAGAAACTCAAATAAGAGATTGGGCATCAGGGTCCGGATCATTTGGTCCGCGATTAGACCGCCGATCAGAATGGGAATAGTGGTCAAAAACAAGAGGGCCAGGATGAGTCCCAAGTGGCCCTTGGTAGCCAGCAGGCTCTTACGGAGCGCCTCCCTGGGCACCATGCCAAACAAAACCAGGTAGAACTCGGCAAACGCCAGGCGACCCCAGAGCCAAATACCCGGCACGATCATCACGCCGAATCCGGCCACGATCAGAAAAGAGACCACTATTTTAAGCATCAGCAAAGCACCCCATTGGGGGATCGATGCTGTTATCAATTCGCTGTTTTTGGGCTGCTCCTGGCGGGCACGCCTAGCCATCAATTGGATGAGTGCGGCCATGTAGATAGGATAGACGATCATGCTCAAAATCAAGGGCGCGAAAAAAGCCATGGGCGTGGAGGGATAGGTTTTGTTCAGAACCACTTGGAACAAGGAAATGGCAAACAGGAAGGGAAGGCATAGCGCCGCAATCTGCCGTAAATTGCCCATATAAAAAGTGAAGGCGTCGGTGAATATCAGCTGCAATCTGCTTACGAGGGTCTCTTGCATAACTCTTTATCCCGTTAAGTGTCCGTTTGAAGAGTAGCGTTTATCACGACTTGGCGCGCACCGCCACTTCAAATGCGTTATTCGAAGTGGTTTCAAAGCCTCCCCCGGCTGGATCTTTTCTGGTGGCGCTAAATTTATTTGTCGCTAAATTGGTATTGACAACTTTACAAATTCCGCCCATAGTCCCTCCATTGAACCCCGAGGCCCCGGACCATGCTCAACCCCAATGCCCCCATCCCCTTGTACCGCCAACTGGCCGACCTGCTGGCAGCCCAAATCCGCACCGGCGACCCTGCGCCCGGCAGCCGCATTCCCTCCGAGCATCAACTGGCCGCGACCCACGGCATCGGCCGGCCGACTGTCCGCCAGGCGGTGGACCTGCTGATTCGCAAGGGGTTGCTGACCCGGCGCCGCGGTTCGGGTACCTATGTCTTGGAACCCCAGCAGGAGGTGGATCTCTTCTCCCTGGACGGCACCAGCGCCTCGTTCCGCAAAAAGGGCCTGGCCGTGGAGACCCGCCTGCTGACGCCGATCGCCTTAACGCAGGTGGAGGGTCCAGGGGAGAATCCGTTCAACGGGCAACCGGCCTACTGCTTTTCGCGACTCACCCGCGTCGCCGGAGCGCCGGTGCTGATCGAGACGCTCTACCTGCATGCCGCGCTTTTTGCCGGCATCGAGCGACTGGATCTGGAGGGGCGGTCGCTCTCGGCCATTGCCGACGAGCAGTACTACCTGCGGCCTTCGGGCGGCAAGCAAAGTTTCCGTATCGGCCTCATCGACGCCGACAAGGCCCGCCAGCTTCAAGTGGCACCGCAAACAACGGTGCTGGTGGTCCACCGCTGGCTGACCTTCCCCCAAACCCCTTGCGGGGTCTTTTCCGAATTGTGGTGCCGCACCGATCAATTTGTCTTTACTCAAACCATCGGAGGAACCGGATATGCATAAACGAGGGTACTACGATCACTTCGGCGGAGCCTTCGTACCCGAAATTCTCACCGCCACCTTTGACGAACTGGAGACGGCTTTCGAGGCAGCCAAAGCCAATCCGGCCTTCTGGACGGAGTATCGGCAGTTGATGGCCAACTACTCGGGACGGCCCACCCCCCTGACCTTTGCCGAACGGCTCACCCGCCACTTCGGCGGCGCCAAGATCTACATCAAGCGCGAGGATTTGAACCACACCGGCGCCCACAAGGCCAACAACGTCATGGGCCAGGGACTGCTGGTACGGCGCATGGGCAAGACCCGCGTCATTGCCGAAACCGGGGCCGGCCAACACGGCGTGGCCACGGCCACCATGGCCGCCCGCTTCGGATTCGATTGCACCATCTACATGGGTGAAGTGGATGTCGAACGGCAGCGGCCCAATGTCTTCTGGATGCAACGCCTGGGCGCCACGGTGGTACCGGTGCGCGACGGCACCCGCATCCTGAAAGACGCCATCAACGAAGCATTTCGCGATTGGGTCAGCAACATGGATACCACCCATTATGTCCTGGGCACGGCCTGCGGCCCGCACCCCTTCCCGGAGATGGTGACTTACTTCCAGTCGATCATCGGACAAGAGGCGCGCCAGCAGATCATGGACCAGGAAGGCCGACTGCCCCAACGGGTCTATGCCTGCGTGGGCGGCGGCTCCAATGCCATGGGCATCTTTTCAGGATTTCTCGACGACCCGGTGGCGCTGGTGGGGGTCGAGGCCGGCGGCAAGGGGTTGTCCAGCGGCCGGCACGCCTCGCGGCTCAAATCGGGGGATGCCAGCATCGGCGTGGCCCAGGGGTACAAGACCTATTTTCTGCAAAACAGCGACGGTCAGATGCGCGAGACCCACAGCATCTCGGCCGGACTGGATTATGTAGGCGTCTCGCCGATTCTGGCGCACTACAAGGAGAGCGGACGGGCACGCTTCGAAGCCGCCACCGACGACGAGGTGGTGGCGGCCATGGCCTTGAGCATGCGCACGGAGGGCTTGATTCCGGCCCTGGAGTCGTCCCACGCCTTTGCCCAGGCCTTCAAAGAGGCGCCCTGTATGCGTCCCGACGAACTCATCATCATCAATCAGTCGGGCCGCGGCGACAAGGACATCTTCACCGTGGCCGACGCCTTCGACGATCCGGAATGGAAAGCGTTTATCTGCGCCAAGGCGGCGCAGTATAACAAAAGATAGATGAAAGCGAAGGAATATCCTATGTTGGAAAGATATATACGCGGCCGGTTGGAAGAGAAGAAAATACTCTTAATGACCCATATCGTCATCGGCTACCCCTCCCTGGAAGCCTCGTTCGAGATGGTCCGGGCCATGGTGGCGGCCGGGGTGGATCTGATGGAGCTGCAAATTCCTTTCTCGGAGCCGATCGCCGACGGCCCGGTGATCCTCAAGGCCAACCAGGCCTCCCTGGCCGCGGGCACCACGGTCCAGGCGTGCCTGGCGTTCGCCGAAAAAGCAGCGCGCACCTTTGACATCCCTTTTCTGCTCATGACCTATTACAATATTC
>JBAQGR010000027.1:0-8158 GCA_049287895.1 Desulfatitalea sp. | reverse complement strand
TGGATTTGAAGAATATGCGCCGTCGCCGGTTCTTCTATGTTCTTTATGGCCATAACCGATTCATCCAGGACTAATGCGCGCAATGCGTGACGCGCTGAATGATCTCGTTCTGCAGCTCTTTGCCGACGGTAGTAAAATAGGCGTTGTAGCCGGTGACCCGCACGAGCAGATGGCGATACTCCTGGGGGTGTCGCTGGGCATCGCGCAGCACGCCGGCATCGAGCATGTTGATTTGCAGGGCCGTACCCCCGTTGTGGGCATAACCCCGCAAAAATGCCTTGAACTTAGACTTATGTTCCGGATCTTTGACAATGGCCGGATTGAAAGTGATGGTATGACTGGCGCCATTGGGTAGGCAGTTGAAGGTATCGCCCCAGTCGCCCAGGCCATCGGCCGAGCGGCCACCCAGCACCTTGCCCACTGAGTTGGCATTGGCCGTTGGACCGTGGATATCCGCACCATTGGAGGGGCAGATGGCATTGGAGAGAAACTGCCCTTTGGTGCGGCCGTCGGCGCTGGCGGCCATGACGTACCCATCCCCGGCCCAGTAATTCCAACTGAGCATCCCGGGCCGGAATTGGCGGCCAGTGGACTTTGCGCGGTGCTTCCACGTTTCGGCGCACCACAACGCCATCACTTGGCAACCCATCCGGTCGGCGGCATCGTCGTCGCGTCCATACTTGGGCGCCCTGTACCTGGCCAGGGAGCGCAACACATCGAAGCCGTTCCAATTGTTGCGCAGGGCGCGAATCAATTCGGCCATGGTGCATCTCTTTTCGTCATAGACCAGGTACTTAATGGCCAACAGGGCATCCACCGTGGTGGCGAACGTCACGGCCTCCAGGGTGGTATGGTTGATCTGGGCGCCGCCCTGGGTGATGTCCAATGCTTTTTCTGCGCAACCTGTGACCAGGCAGGAGAGATAGGGAGTGGGGAAAAAGCGCGCCCGGACCGCCTCGGAGCTCTCATAGACATCCACGCAGCGCTGAACGATATACGCGGTCTGCCGGGCGTAGGCCGACCAGAACGATTCCCAATCCCCGAAGCGGGTGGCATCGCCCGTGGCCGGCCCATCCCGGCGGATCGGTTCGGTGCGTCCGGTCAGCGGATCGGTGAAGGGCAGCAGATCCTTGCCGCCGGTCAGGGCCAATTCTACGGCTTTGAGCAGATTGAGGTTGTTGTCCACTGTGCCCGAACGGTCATTGCCGACCATGGTGTTTTCAAGACAGCCGACCGGCGCATAATCGTGGACATTGCCGGTATGGATAAGGTCGGCTTCTCCGGCCAGGCGCGCCTGGCGCATGAGCCCGGCCATGGCGCGCTCATCGAAATTGAGCAGGAACGGGGCCCCTTGGCTCCGGGAGATCATCTCCACCAGGCGGTCGAGCAGCCGGTCCGGCGAGTTGCGGTGAAGCCGAACATTGGGTTTGGGTTCCAGAATAGGGCTCATCTCATCGATGACCTCCAGGATGGCATAGGTCAGATCGTTGGTCAGATCCAGGCCATCCGGCCCCATTCCCGACAGGGTGATGAGCTGGCCGAATCCGGCGGTAATGCCCTGGTTCCCATTGCGGATCATGGCATCATAGGCAGTATTGCAATGGATCCAGAAGCATTTGAGAATCTCTTTGCCGAACTCACGATCCATGCCGTTGGACAGGGAGTACTCCCAATAAGGAAGCAAATATTGATCGATCCGTCCGAATGAGACTCCCGGTCCTGGATAATTTTCGTCGCTCATCACGAGCATGTGATTGATCCACAAGGCCTGAACCGCCTCCCAAAAAGTCCGGGCCGGCATCCAGGGCACGCGATCCAGGTTTTGGGCCATCAGGGTAAGTTCGCTCGCGCGCTCCGGATCGGCTTGCGCATCGGCCAGCTCTCGGCACAGGGTCGCGTAACCGGCGGCCAACTCCTTGGGCATGGTGGCGGCGGTCAGCATGGCCCCAAGCTGCGCTCCTTTGGACCCCCCCTGATCCGCCACCAGCAAATGACGGTACCGGGCGTGCAGATCGGCGTGGATGCCTTGCCACCCCAGGCGAAGGGCTCGCGCGTGGTCCGGAATCAAGTGTCCGCTGGTGGCGCCCGCGTTGCCATAGCCATGGTTGTGGAACCATTGGACCTGCCGGCGAGCGCCGTGCTTGCCGACCGTCAGGCGATCATATTGTTTACGCTCCTTTTGGGTCAGGCACATGGAGGTTTGCACATTAAAACGGGCTCCGGCAATCAGATCTCCCGACAGCAGCTCTTTGGGAAGGTAGTTGACCACCGTCTCTTTGACGAACCAGGCACGCCGCTCCACCAGGCTGGAGGACCAGAACTCAGTGGGAAGCGTTACGGGTCGGGCCGCCTGATGGAAAGAGCCGCCCATGGTCTGGAGCAGCGGGTAGGTCTCCGGAACGATGTAGTAGGTCATTTCGTTGAAAAGCAGATCCCACGGTGTGCCGGTGGTCCAGGCGGTAAACTCATTGTTCCAGGCCCGTTCGGTGCCTTTGAAGTAATAGTCGCGCAGCCATTGAATCCGCGGCGACAAGCATTTGGGGACCGTCGATGCCACATCTGTTCTGAATGCCGCTGAGCGTTGCATGGCGCCGCTTTCTTTTTCCTTTGCCCATCGCCCTGCCTTGGCAGAACGGCGACAACAGGAGCGCAATCACTGCAGGAGACCTTCGCGCAGCCGCTCTTCCCCGTTGGAGAGCATGCAGTGCATCACCGCAATGGCCAACTGATCGTCCTGCTTTCTAATCGCATCGACGAGATCGCGATGGAAACCCATCACGGTCGGTACCACCGCTGGATCTTTAAAAAAGCGACCGGAGAGGTTGGTATAGACCGGCTTGAACGAGTTCAACAGCAGCGGGTAGGTTTCATTACCGCTGGCCATGGCCACCAGGTGATGAAAATCGAAATCCAGGGCGGTGAACCGTTCGATCTCCTTCGGGGCGGTGCGCTCTTCTGCGGCGATCACCTCCCGCAGGCCCAGGATATGATCCTCCGTCCGGTGGATGGCCGCCAGACGGGCTGTTTCGACTTCGAAGAGCACACGCATGGCCAGCAAGCCATCGAGCAGTTTGGGGGAAAGATCGCCGCGCTCATATTTAAGCAGAGAGTTCAGCAGTGCGATGGAACCTTCCTTGCGGAAATCGTTGATGATGGTTCCCACACGAGGCACCACCTTGACCAGGCCCTTGCCCGCCAGATCCACCAGGGCTTCATGGACCACTGGACGGCTGACGCCCAATTTCTGGGCAAGTTCTCGCTCCGGTGGCAATTTGCGGCCGACTGGAAGCTGCCCGGACAAGATCAGCTCCTCCAAGCGTCCGGCGCAGATATCTTTAAGATTTTCGTTTTTTACAGGCTGCAATAAAGCGAGCATGTCTCCTCCCCATTTGGCTGGTGGTAAGACCAGGGTACCAGTGGTCTGCCCGATGTGTCAACTGCTTGCTTACGATGCGGAATGAGGATAAATACAACCTTAAAATAGGAAGAATAGATTTCGAGCTTAATCTCTCGATTTTCGTGACAGGTAACGATACCTCTCCCCCGACTTGGGGAGAGGTATCGGTGCGTTGGTCTTTGGAAACTCAGTGGGCAAGGAGGCTATTTCTTGGAGGTGGGGAGAGCCGCGATGGTTTCGTCGATAACCTTGAGGATCGGCTGATGGGTTTCGAGCTTCATTTTCAGAATAATATCGCGTCGCTTGTTCAGTGCCTTGGCGAACCCCACCGCCTCTCCCATGAGCTGATCGAGCGGGCAGGCTTTTCTTATGATATGGTAGCCTTCGCACTCGGCGGCGGTGAGCCGTCGGCCGGTGTACTCCATCTCCTCGAGAAGATGCATAGGCAATACGCGCTTGCTGAAAGCCAGAAACACCTGGCCCAAGGGAATCCCCAGATCCACTTCGGGCATGCACAGCCATCCGCGATCCGAACGCAGGAACCGAAAATCGTGGGCAAACGAAAGAAAAGCCCCTGCCGCGAAGGCGTGACCGTTCATGGCCGCCACGGTGGGCATGGGAAAGGTCAGCACGCGCCTGAACAGTGTGAACATGGAGCGGCGGAAACGGCCCATCAGCTCTTCGCCCTCCTTTTGGATGGCCGGCAGGAGCCAATCCAGATCGATGCCGTTGGACCATATTTTTTCATGGGCGCTGGTGGTCACCAGGGCATTGACCTTGTCCTCTCCTTCGATTTCATCCAAAATAGCGGAAAAGGCCCTCAGGGAGTCGAAGTTGAAACGGTTCTCCCCATTGTTCATGGTCAACACCGCCACGTTGCCATCCACGACATATTCATACATTGCCATCGTCTATCCTTTCTCATTCTGTTTAAATGCACGCGTAAAACCGATAAGCTCCGGGAAAAAAGCTAAAAAGTCGTTTTGCAGCGCCGTGTAGTTGGCTTGGACATCGGCAAGGCCTCCCAAAAAACGCTCACCGTGGGTGAGTCGGCCGGCAATGCGATCCAGGGCGACCCCCACGTTTCCAATGTCGTGGTAACTGTTCAACCAGTCGTAGGAAATCATGCGGTTGAGAACTCGACCCGCGGAATCCGGCAATTGGTTCCGTCTGCCATTTAAATCGGCATAAACCCTTTGGGCAAACACCGACAGCGTTTCGTCGGCAAAACGATGCCAATCGCGCGCCAGGAAGTGATCGTAGCACACATCCACAATGATACCGGCAAAGCGACGCCGTTGGGGCCCAATACGGTTGCGGCTGGCACGAGTGATGGGATGGGTATCGGCGAACGTGTCGATTTTGCGGTGAAAACGGATGGCTGCCTGGATCGTTTCGTCATACTGACGAATCGCACCCCCTTTGACAAAATCTCCCAGCAGATGGCCGACGAGCGAGTCGTTGGCGTCATCGGCCAGATATAGATGGGCGAGAAAATTCATGGCGTCTTTTCGGCAGCCGGCCGAGTCCGGCTTGTTTTTATTCCTCAAACGATCCTGATACCTTCCAGCCGTGTCGTCTCGCCAACGGTGACTGCCGGTCGGCGGACACGCAGATACTTTTAGACGCGCCCAGGAGGATTGATCAACCGATTTTTTTCTTACCTGTGAGATCTCTTGGCGCTAAGCGACAGGGCCAAATCGAACCTTTACGCCGGCCGAGGCGCCATGGTATGCCTTCTCCCAGAGCCGGCCACGCATTTGGGGGAGAAAGTCAAATGCGGTCTTATGGCGCAGGAGGTTCCATATGAAGACCTATACCATCCATCCCATCGTGATGGGCACCAAGCAGTTTGACCTTTCCATGATGACTTACCAGCACGGACAAGGCAAACCCTATACGATCCCCATTTACTGTTGGTACATCGCGGGCGGTGACCGGACGATACTCGTGGACACCGGTGAGATGAGTCCCATTCAATCCCCGGAGCGCGAAGCGGCCATCGGCGGCAAAATCTACACCTTCGAGCAGGGCTTGGCGCGCTGGGGCCTGAAACCCGAGGATATCGACCTCATCATCCACACTCATCTGCACAACGACCATTGTGAAAACGACTTCAAATGCGGCCATGCGACCATCTATGTGCACGAAGCGGAGCTGACCCGAATCCACAATCCCCATCCCCTGGATTTCCGCTATCTGGAAGACTATATCCTCGATGTGGAAGAGAATGGCCAGATTCGAACAGTGACCGGTGATACGGAGATCCTTCCGGGCATTGAGGTCATCCATACCCCGGCTCACACCCCCGGCGGTCTTTCAGTGGTGATCGCCACCCCAAAGGGGAAAGCCGTCATCACCGGTTTCTGCACCATCGACCAAAACTTTTATCCCCCCAAAGAGATCAAGGCCATGGAGATGGAGGTCATCCCGCCCGGCACCCATGTCAATGCCTATGAGGCCTACGATATTCTGATGAAGGTCAAAGCGCTGGCCGACATCCTCATCCCATTGCACGAACCGCGCTTCGCGGCAATGGATACGATCGGGAGGGATTAAGGAATTACTAAGGCGCCTCTCAGGTTGTAACAAAAAAGGGGTCGGCTTCTGTCAGCCGACCCCATCTTTTTCTGGTGCCGAAGGGGAGACTCGAACTCCCATGAGGGAACCCCCACTAGACCCTGAACCTAGCGCGTCTACCAGTTCCGCCACTTCGGCATTTTCCACATGCCTGGTTTAAAAAGTTGATTTCATGCGGAAGATGCATTAAATATATTGGTTCGTTTTGGGTGTCAAGACATAAATTGTGCTGTTCGGAAGATCATTATGGATATTGTCAGAGACTTAGCAGAGATCAAAAACCCGATTCAGAAAGCGGTCATCACCATCGGTAATTTCGATGGCGTCCACATCGGCCATCAGGCTCTTTTTCACACGGTGCTCGAAAAAGCAGAGGCCCTCCAGGGCACGGCTGTGGCCATGACCTTCGACCCCCATCCCATGCGCGTACTCGCACCCAACAGCCACCCCCCTATGATCACCATGGCTGAGCAGAAGGCCGAGCTGATCGCCAAGGCTGGGATCGAGGTGTTGATCTGCATCCCTTTTACCCGAGAATTTGCGGCCATATCGGCCCGGGACTTTGTGGAGGATCTTCTGCTGCGCCGCATCGGCATGCGCGCCATGGTCGTGGGCAAAGACTACTCGTTCGGCCGTAATCGCGAGGGCAATTTGACCGTTTTACGCCAATGGGCCGAGGAACTGGGTTTTGAGGTGTTGGTGGTCGATTGGATTCAAGGGGCCAACGGGACGGCCCATCGCATCAGCAGCACCCACATCCGCGAATTGGTCATAGACGGCCGCATGGACGAAGCCAAACGGATGCTGGGGCGCAACTACCAAATTCGCGGCACCGTGGCCGGCGGACGCAATCGGGGCGGGCGTCTGCTGGGGTTTCCCACCGCCAATATCAATCTTCAGGACGAACTGTGCCCCAGGCAGGGCATTTATGCCGTGACGGTGGAACACGGCGGGCAGACCCATAAGGGCGTCGCCAACATCGGCTATAGTCCCACTTTTGACGACCATCTATTTACCGTGGAAGTCCACATCCTGGATTTCAATAGAAGCATTTACAACGATCCCATTCGCGTCAATTTCATCCGGCGGCTGCGCGACGAAATCAAATTTAAGAGCATCGACGACCTGGCCGCCCAAATTCACAAAGACGTGGCCCATGCCCGTGAAATTTTAGCCGACCTATGATTGTCCGGGCCGGGTCTGGTGGTATATGTCCAAAAAAATCATCCTCTCCTTTCTGGTCGGCGGCCTGACGTCCCTGGCGACCTTGTATCTGGCTTTTCGCAACGTGCCGCTATCCGACCTCGTGACCTATATGGGGACCATTGCCTACGTTTGGCTGATTCCCGCGGTCGTACTGGTGGTATTGGCCTTTGTCTTGCGCGTCTATCGCTGGCGTTTGATTCTGAAAAGCACTTTGATCATCGGGTTCTGGCAGGCATTTCATCCGCTGATGATCGGTTTCATGATCAACTGCGTTTTGCCAGGACGGGTGGGTGAGATCGCCCGGCCCGCCATCGTCAAAAAGGAGCGCGGGCTGGCCTTCAGCACAGGCATCGCTACCGTGGCGGCCGAGAGGATTTTCGACATGATCGTATTGATCGCCTTGTTGGCATCAGTCTTTTCCTCGGTTACCCGCCGACCCGATCTGGATGTCGCTTTCGGTGGATGGCACCTGAACAGCCAGACCCTCCAATCGGCGGCATGGGCCATGCTCCGCATCGCGGTCGTGTTGTTGATCGGTCTTGGGGCCATGGCCTTTTCCGTTACCCGGCGCTGGATCGTCCGCGCCATCGAGGTGTTTATCGGCCTGATAGGCCTGGCCGGCCCGACAATAAAGTCCAAGGCTGAGCGAGCGGGGCGTTTCTTCATTGGCTGGGTGGAGGGCTTTGCCGTGGGCCTGAGCCTTGTGGCCCATCCGCGCCGGGCCTTGGCCTGCCTGGGATTGACAATTCTTATTTGGGGGGTATCGGCACTTTCCTATTACGCCTTTTCATTGGGATGTCCGGGTGTCCATCTCTCCTATATTGAATTGGCCACCGTCATGGTGGTCGTCTGTTTTTTTATCGCAATGCCGTCGGTTCCCGGCTTTTGGGGATTGTGGGAAGCGGGAGGCGTTTTTGCCCTTGCGCTTTTCGGTGTGGCCGCCAAGGATGCCGCCGGATTCACGCTGGTCAATCA
>JBAQGR010000026.1:0-7836 GCA_049287895.1 Desulfatitalea sp. | reverse complement strand
CACTTGCCGGAATACCAATTGATCTGCCGGCAAATGCCGCGAATGATGCTCACATCCCCGGCGCGCAGGTCAAGACGGCTGAAAAAGTGGCGCAGCTTGTTCATCCAGTAATCCGGGTTTTCCGGCTGGATGTAGTTGATGCGCACCAGGATATCTTTGATCTGGTCGTACATGCCGTCCAGTTCGAGGCGCGTGGCCAGGCGCGGGGTCAAGGTCTTGGCCGGTGGAAGGTCCGCCTTGAACAGTTCGTAGCAAAGCACCATGACCGCCTGGGCCAGGTTGAGCGAGGAGAAGCGGGCCGTGGGAATGGTAACCAACTGGTGGCACAAGCGGATCTCCTCGTTGGTCAGCCCCCGATCCTCGGGTCCGAAGAGCAACGCCACCTGGTTGGTCTGGGAGATGGGAATTAACTGTTCGGCCATCTGGGACGGTGAAGCGACGCTATGGCGCTGGCCGCCCAGGCGGGCGGTGGTGCCCACTACATAGTTGTAGGGCGCCAGGGCCTCGGCCAGATCTTCGAAATAGAGCATCTCCTCGACCACATCGATGGCCGCATGGGTGGCCAGCGTCAACACCCGATCCAGGTCGCACTTTTCGGGCGCCACCACCACCAGTTGGCCGATGCCCATGTTGCACACCGCCCGCGCCGCGGCGCCGATGTTTTCCGGGTATCGGGTCCGGTTCAGAACGACAGCCACATTTTTCAGACATACACCGCTTGAATCTCCATGGGAGGGCATCATCGTGATCCGGTGGCTTCCTTAATATTTGACTCTTTCCAAGGCGTTGAAAAAGTAGCCGGTTTCAAAAGCGGCGGTCTCGGGTGCATCCGAACCGTGAACCACGTTCTTTTCGATTTCGGTGGCAAATTCGCGCCGGATCGTTCCCGGGGCCGCATCTTTGAAATTGGTGGCGCCCATCATTTCGCGCCAGCGGGCGATGGCGTTTTCGCCTTCCAGGATCATGACCACACACGGCCCCGAGCACATGAACGCGCACAGGCTGTTGAAAAAGGGACGCTCTTTGTGGACGGCGTAGAATCCTTGCACCTGAGCCTGGGTCAAGTGAATGAGCTTCATGGCCTTGATCTTGAGATTGTTGCGCTCGATGCGGGTGAGCACCTCGCCGATCAATCCGCGGGCGACCCCATCGGGTTTGACGATCGCAAATGTTTGTTGCATGGTGTTGGTTTCCTTTCGGTTGAGTTGTGCGGCTGCATAACAGAAGGGCTTTTTCAAGTCAACGATCGCGGGCCGTAGGATAGATCCGCGCGCCAACCAAACCCAATTAAGACTTGCAATATTGCATTCAAAATGCAAAATTACAAGTAATGAGGGGTAACCATGGCTCGAAAGTATATCCAAAGGACATTGGAAACAGTTCTCAAGAGGGCCGCTACGCAGTTCCCCGCCGTCGTCCTGACCGGGCCACGACAGTCGGGAAAGACTACCCTCCTTAAAACGCTCTTCGGCGACCAATGCGGCTATGTCTCCCTCGAGCCTCCGGATGTCCGGGAGGCCGCCATGAAAGACCCCCGGGGATTTCTCGAACTGTTTCCACCGCCGGTCATTTTCGATGAGGTGCAATACGCGCCCGATCTGCTGCCTTACATCAAGGAAGCGATAGACGCCCACCGGGAGCGAACGGGGCAGTACTTTCTGACAGGCTCCCAGAATTTGCTTCTCGTGGAGAAAATCACCGAATCGTTGGCCGGCCGGACAGCCATGCTCCGCCTTTTACCCCTATCGCGGCGTGAGACCGAAGGCCATCCGCAAGCCTTGCTACCCTGGGAGCCCGGACGATCCCAAGGCGCGGAATCGAAAAACTCCGCCAAGGATATCTGGCAAGGCTTTCTGCGCGGCAGCTACCCGGAGCTCGTCGCCGACCCCGGGCGCGACAGCCAGCTCTGGCACTCCAGCTACGTCCAGACCTATCTGGAGCGCGATGTGCGCACGCTGCGCCAAGTGGGTGACCTGACTCAGTTCCAGAGTTTTCTCAGGGCGTTGGCGGCCAGAACCGCACAGCTCTTCAGCCTGAGCGATCTGGCCCGGGACCTGGGCGTGGCGGTCAATACCGTCAAGGCCTGGCTCTCCGTGCTCGAGGCCACCTACCAGGTGATCGTGCTCAGGCCCTACCACGCCAACATAGGCAAACGGCTCGTCAAGACGCCCAAGGTCTATTTCACCGATGTCGGGACACTTTGCTATCTTACCGGCTTGAGAGAGCCGGAACACGCGGCGGCCGGTCCCATGGGCGGCGCGATCATGGAAACCGCGGTGCTTTCCGAAATCGTCAAGAGTCTCACCCATCGTGGGGTCGATCCGCAGCTCTATTTCTGGCGCACCTCCGCCGGCGCCGAGGTGGACATCGTGGTAGCGACCGATGGCAAACTCGTCCCCATCGAGGTGAAGCTTTCCGCCACGCCGCGCCCGGCCATGGCTGCCGCCATCAAGACATTCCGGGAAGATTTCGGCGATCAGGCCCTGCCCGGTTACGTAATCCATCCGGGCGATCTCCGTTTGCCCCTCGGGGCCAACGTGACCGCATGGCCGTTTCACGATTTGTAAATCCTTTAAGTGCCACCCGATCACAGCACTGGTCCGTGCCCCGGCGTTGACAAGAGTAGCGTCGCATCCTAATAACGCTGTTGAATGATGATCGATGGCGGCTTTCAAGCTTAGATGTAAAGAGGTGCACCCATGCCCATTTATGAATTCTACTGCGATGCATGCAATACCATCTTCAACTTTTTTTCCAGATCCATCAACACTACCAAAATGCCCCAATGTCCCGCGTGCAGGAAGCGAACGCTTTCCCGTCAGATGTCCGCCTTCGCAGTCACCGGCCGGGCCAAGGAGAGCGAGGACGGCCCTGAGCTGCCTTTTGACGAATCCAAGATGGAACAGGCCATGCAGATGCTGGCCGGCGAGGCGGAAAAGGTCAGCGAGGATGACCCGCGTCAGGCCGCCGATCTGATGCGCAAATTGACCCGCATGACCGGTCTGGAATTGGGCTCGGGCATGGAAGAGGCACTGCGCCGCATGGAGCGGGGCGAAGACCCCGAACAGATCGAGGCGGAGATGGGCGACATGCTGGAAAATGAAGACCCCTTCCAAATGGCTGCCAAAAAGGGTGGGGCCGCGGGGCGGCGGCCGGCGCCCCGGCGGGATGAAACCTTGTACGACCTTTAATCCATAGCTTTCATCTCCGGCTTTGCCGGTCTAAGGAGGTGCTCGTGGGAAAATCGGTTTTAGAGCGCGTCGATGCCCGCCAAGGGGATATCACGCAGCTCGAGGTGGATGCCGTCGTCAATGCCGCCAACAAATCCCTGCTGGGCGGCGGCGGCGTGGATGGGGCCATTCATCGGGCCGCTGGTCCGGAGCTGCTGGCCGAGTGCCGTACCCTCGGAGGCTGCCCCACCGGCGAGGCGCGTATCACTGCCGGTTACCGCCTGCCGGCCAGGTATGTGATCCACACCGTGGGTCCGGTTTACAGCGGCAAGCCCCGGGACGCGCAACTGCTCCGATCATGCTACCGGAACTGCCTCGACCTGGCGGCGATCCACCAGATAGGCACCATCGCCTTTCCGGCGGTCAGTTGCGGGGTGTACGGCTACCCGATCGAGGCGGCCTGCAAGATCGCCGTGGACACTTGTTTCGATTTCATGCAAACCCAGGCCCATCCACACCAGGTGATTTTTGTGCTTTTTTCGGCGGCCGACCGGGATGTGTATGTGCGCTATCTGGCCAGCTGCGGCGGATAATCGTCGTCGAGGGCGCAAAAGCGCTTGCACCGGCAAAGGGCTGTTTTTTGAAAAAGGATTCAACTTTGGCCGAAAAAAGCCGATACGCAAATATGCGTCCAGTGGATCGGCGGCACATATGGCTTGGCCGTTCGCCGTTTTGATTGACAATCAGAACGGTTATGGTTAGGTTGCCTGCACGCTTCACACTCTGAGCGGAGCACACACGCGTTCTAATGCGATGGAAATTACCAAGGAGGATACCATGTTTGAAGTTACCCCAGCGGCGACGGAACAGATTGCGGCCTACTTTAAAGGCAAAGATGTCCGTCCCATCCGGATTTTTCTCAACGAAGGCGGCTGAGGCGGTCCAGGCTTGGCCATGGCTCTGGATGAGCCCAATGACTTGGACCAGCAATTTGATGTGGACGGTTTTAAATATATCGTCAACAAAGAGTTCTTGGGCCGCGCCCAGCCCATTAAAGTCGATTTTCACGCATACGGTTTCAAGCTCGATTGCGCCATCGAATTCAACGCCGGCGGTTGTTCGAGTTGCGGCACTTCCAAAACCAGCTCGTGCAGTTGCTGACACGCGTATAACCCTGACCTTGCCATAGGGCGGAGCCGCGCGCCACGCGCGTTCTCCGCCTTTTTCTATTTTGTTGGAGGTTTATTGGGGTCGGGCCGCCACTCTTCTATCGACTTGTAAGTTTGTTGGATGATTGGTAGGTAAAAAGCAACTCTGGCGCCCGGTGCGCCTTTTCTCCATCCTATCACCCTTGAAGGAGACATTCGATGACCGATCTGATGACCCTGATCCAAACGCGGCGAAGCATTCGCAAATACCAAGATCGACCGGTGCCTGAGCAGATGTTGCACAAGGTGCTCGAATCGGTGCGTTGGGCCCCCTCGTGGACCAACAGCCAGTGTTGGGAAGTTATCGTGGTCAAGGACCCGGCGGCCAAGGAGAAGCTCCAGGCCAGCCTCCCGCCCAAAGGCAATCCGTCCTTCGGCGCCATGGTGCAGGCCCCGGTGGTGCTGGTGCTGTGCGCCAAAACAAAGTCGGCCGGCTATTACAAGGATCTCGCCGCCACCAAGTTCGGTGAGTGGATGATGTACGACCTGGGCATTGCCACCCAGAACATCTGCTTGATGGCCCATAGTATGGGGCTGGCCACGGTGGTGGTGGGACTTTTCGATCACGACAAGGCCGCTGCGGCCATGCAGGTACCGGCCGGCTACGAACTGGTCACCATGATCCCCTTGGGCTATCCGGATAAGATCGCGTCGGCCCCCAAGCGTCGGGAGATCGCCGAGTTCGTGCATTACGATCGTTGGTAGCAGACCCGCGCGGGGCCGCCCCGGCGGCCTCGTCAACCCCTTGGTGGGTGCCACCCCTTCCGCAGCCCATGGCCCGTTTCTTTTTTTGCCAAGGCCACATCCTGTTCCTATATTGAAACCCGAATTAAATTCTGCATCTAAGCTGTCATCGAATACCATGGGAGGCGACTCATGCCCAACCGGTTGATAAATGAAAAAAGTCCTTATTTGCTGCAGCACGCGCATAATCCCGTAGAGTGGTATCCCTGGGGCGATGACGCCTTTTCGGCGGCCCGGCGGGCCAACAAGCCGGTTTTTTTGTCCGTGGGCTACGCCACCTGCCACTGGTGCCATGTGATGGAGCGTGAATCTTTCGAGGATGCCGAGGCGGCCGCCGCACTCAACGCCGCATTTGTATGCATCAAGGTGGATCGCGAGGAGCGGCCGGACATCGATGCAGTCTATATGGCCGCCTGTCAGATGGTGACCGGCAGCGGCGGATGGCCCCTGACCATCGTGATGACGCCCGATAAAAAACCGTTCTTTGCCGGCACCTATCTCCCCAAAGAGAGCGCCATGGGGCGACTGGGGCTGGTCGATCTGTGCCAGAAGACCGCTGCATTGTGGGCCGACGAACCCCAGCGCGTACTCGAATCGGCCGAGGCCCTGGCCGGTCATCTGGGCGGGGCCTTCCAGTTCGAATCCGATCCGGCGGCGCTACCAGAAATAGGTCTGGTCGAGCAGGCTGTGGCGGACATCACGCGCCGCTTTGACGAGCAGTTCGCGGGCTTCGACAGTGCACCCAAGTTTCCCATGGCCCACCGGTTGAACCTGCTGCTGCGCTTTGCAGCCGGCAAGAACGACCCCAAAGTATTGGAGCTGACCACCCGCACCCTTACGGCCATGCGCCTGGGCGGCTTGTGGGACCATGTGGGCTTCGGTTTTCACCGCTATGCCACCGACCGGCAATGGCGGGTGCCCCACTTTGAAAAGATGCTCTACGACCAGGCCCTGCTGGCCATGGCTTACCTGGAAGGGTTTGCCGTCACCCAGTCGCCGTTGTTCGCCCAGACCGCGCGGGAGATCTTCGCCTATGTGCTGCGCGACATGGCCGATCCCGAGGGCGGATTCTACACGGCCGAAGACGCGGACAGCGAAGGGGAGGAGGGCAAATGCTACCTCTGGTCTCTGCGTGAGTTTGAAATACTTCAAAAGGAGGATCATGCGGCGCCGCCCTGGACGCGCATATTCAACCTGACGGCTGAAGGCAACTTTTTCGAAGAGGCGACTCGCCGCAAGACCGGAAGTAATATTTTGCATCTGACCCGCTCCTGGGACGAGTGGGCCGAAGAGCTGGCCATTGCACCGTTGGAGCTGGCCGAGCGCTGGGAACGGTTCCGGCAAACCTTGTTCGCGGTCAGGGCAGCCCGGGTGCCGCCCCTGAAAGACGACAAGATCCTCACCGATTGGAACGGCCTGATGATTGCGGCCCTGGCCACGGGGGCCCAGGTGTTAGGCGAGGGCCGCTACCTGGAGGCGGCCCGCAAGGCGGCGATTTTCATTCTGGAGCGTTTGCGCGATGAAAAAGGGCGTTTGCTGCACCGCTTCCGCCAGGGCGAAACAGCCATCAGCGCCACGGCCAACGATTATGCTTTCCTGATCATGGGGCTCGTCGCCCTGTTTCGCGCCGACAACGATCCGCGCTGGCTGGAGCAGGCCATTGTCTTGCAAGCGGAGATGACCCAACTCTTTTGGGACTCGGCCTCTGGTGGTTTTTATCTCACGGCCGCGGATCAGGCGCCGTTGCCGGTGCGACCCAAGGAGATTAATGATGGCGCCATCCCTTCGGCCAACGCCGTGGCCCTGAGCAACCTGGTGCACCTGGGCCGGATGACCGGCGATGATCAGTGGCACGATCTGGGCCGACGGCTCGTGCAGGCTTTCGGCGGTTCGGTACGCCGCCAGCCCTCAGCCTATATTCATACTCTCAACGGCTATATGCTGGCCATGGGATGGGGTGGGGAATTATTAAACCGCAATTGAATGTACCAACGCGTGTCATTCCCGCGAAGGCGGGAATCCAGGGTTCTCGCTGGATGCCGGATCAAGTCCGGCATGACGAGCTTGCGTATTTAGCTGCCGGGTTAATATATAACAGGGTCGACGACGGCGTCCGTTTCGTCGCCTCGTAAGACAGCAGGAGAAGAGAAGCATCATGAGTCTGAAGCCCATAAGCGCCGAGCAGTTGCGCGACTATTCCCAGAAGCATCATGAGAACGCTTACCTATTGGTGGATGTCCGCCAACCCGAGGAGTACCGCCGCGGCCACATTCCCGGCGCCCACTTGCTGCCGCTGCCCGAATTGGTGCAATCCATGGGCCAGCTGCCGTCGGACAAGGAGTTGATATTTTACTGCCACAGCGGCGGCCGCTCGATGGCGGCGGCGGCCATGACCGAAGAGGAGGGTTTCGCCGGGACGATTTACAACCTGACCGGTGGCATGCTGGCCTGGGACGGCGGTCGGGTGGCCGACATGCCGCGGGTGAACCTGTTCGCCGGCCAGACACCGGTGGAGATGTTCAGGACCGCCATGAATCTGGAGAAGGGGGCCCAGATCTTCTACGAGAGCGTCGGTCAGGGGCACAGCGGCCACATCTGGGCCCAAACCTTTGCGGGCCTTGCCCTCGCCGAGGTGGCCCACGCCAAGGTGGTCTATGGATTCTGGCGGGAGGCTCAGCAGGACCCGGCTCCCTTTGAGGCGCTCTACGATCAAT
>JBAQGR010000025.1:0-6616 GCA_049287895.1 Desulfatitalea sp. | reverse complement strand
AGCGCTTCCACGTAGTAAGAACCTCCCAGGGGGTCCACCACATGGCACACCTGGGACTCCTCTTGAATCACCACCTGAGTGTTGCGGGCGATGCGCGCCGAAAAATCGGTGGGCAGGCCCACGGCCTCGTCGAACGAGTTGGTGTGCAAAGACTGGGTGCCGCCCAGGACCGCGGCCAAAGCTTCCAGGGTGGTGCGAATGATGTTGTTATATGGGTCCTGTTCGGTAAGGCTCCAGCCCGAAGTCTGCACGTGGGTACGCAACAGGGTCGAGCGTGAATCCTTGGGGTTGAACCGGCCGATCAGCTCGTGCCACAGGAAGCGTGCGGCCCGCAGCATAGCGATCTCCATGAAGAAGTTCATACCCACGCCGAAAAAGAAGCTGAGCCGCGGGGCGAAGTCGTCGATGCTCAACCCGGCTTTGAGGGCCGCGCGCACATACTCCAGGCCGTCGGCCAGGGTGAAGGCCAGCTGCAGCAGGGAGGTGGCGCCGGCCTCCATCATGTGGTAGCCGCTGATGCTCACGGTGTTGAAACGCGGCATGTGCTGAGAGCAGTAAGCGATGATGTCGGCCACGATGCGCATGGAGGGCACGGGCGGATAGATATAGGTGTTGCGCGTCAAATACTCTTTGAGGATATCGTTTTGGATGGTGCCGGTGAGTTGTGCCTGGCTCACGCCCTGTTCTTCGGCCGCCACGATATACATGGCCAGGATGGGCAGCACCGCGCCGTTCATGGTCATGGAGACCGACATCTTGTCCAGGGGGATTTGGTCGAAGAGGATCTTCATGTCTTCCACCGAATCGATGGCCACACCGGCCTTACCCACATCGCCCACCACCCGCGGATGGTCCGAATCGTACCCCCGATGGGTGGCCAGATCGAAAGCCACCGACAGGCCCATCTGACCGGCCGCCAGGTTGCGGCGGTAAAAGGCGTTGGACTCCTTGGCCGTGGAAAATCCGGCATACTGGCGGATGGTCCAGGGCCGGCCGGCATACATGGTGGCCATGGGGCCGCGCACATAAGGCGCAAATCCCGGCAAGGAGTCCAGATGTTCCAACTTCTCCAGGTCCGCAGCTGTATAAAGGGGCTTGACGGTGATCCCTTCGGGAGTGTGCCAATTCAATACATCCGCCGACGCGCTCTTGATCTGCTTGGCGGCAAGTGTTTTCCACTTGTCGATGTTTGGATGCTGGGCCATGCGGGTCTCCTTTTAGTTAGTGCCCATCCAGGAACGGCTATTTTTGCCGATTTCTGCGTTGGGCGAAAATTTTAATCCTCGAAATATGTCCATATATTCCTGTGGTTAAAATTTTCGTCCGCCTTGAACTCGACAAAAATATCTCATCCCTGGATGGACACTAGTTATACATTACACTTCGACGGTCATACCCCTCCACACCAATTCAAAGAGCATGTTGGCTTGGGCCGCCAGGCTCTCTTGTTGACCGCGCTGAATCCACATGAAAAAGGAACGCTGAACTAAACCGAGCATAAAATCGAGCAGCACCCCAGCGCGCACATTGGGGTTGAGAATACCTTGCGCCTGCCCCCTTTTGAGCACGTCCAGATAGAGATGAATCATCTTCTTCTGCTTAAAGGTTTCGTCGGACATCCAGGTGGCCATGGGCAACGTCAGAAACAGCATGCGGCCTAAATGAGGATTGCGTTCGTAGTAGTCGAGCTGCAGCCAGAGTACCTTGCGCAGCTTCTCCTTCAAGTCCTCGATGCCCTGGAGGTGGTCGACGATGCGGTCGGTGAGCTTGCCGAGCCATACATCCACGAAGGCAAAGACCAGGCGCTCTTTGCTGCCGTAATATTTGTAAATAGTACTGAAACTGACGCCGGCACGCTTGGCCACATCCCGAATGTTGGCTTTGTGGAAGTCGGAATTGGAGAAAATATCCAGCACCGCCTGCTCCAACCGGGCTTGGACTTGGGGCCGTAGGGGTGGTAACATTGTTACCGAATGGCGCTCCTCGTCGTTGCGTTGCGGCGAGGAACCCTTTCTTTGGGATCGGGCCAGTGGACCTTGCGAAGATGTGTGTAATCTCATTACTGGTGACATTGTTCGATAAACCCGGCTCCCGTTACGGCCGCTGATAGTGTCGACTTTGAAAAAGAGTAACAATGTTACATTTTAAAAAACTATAACCCCACTTACGGCTGAGTGTCAAGACAAAAAATATCTATCCCCGGCGATGAATGGGAAGGCTTCGCCGAGCATGGCTATTCTTGGAGGCCGCTATGAATGCCTCTCGCACAACTCCACCAGCACCCCCTGGGTGGCCTTGGGATGCAGGAAGGCGATTTTGGCGCCGCCGGCGCCGATGCGGGGCTTTTCATCGATCAACCGAACACCTTTGGCTTTCAATTCGGCCAGGGCCTCCTCGATGTTCTCCACGCAAAAGGCCACATGCTGAATGCCTTCACCGCGCTTTTCGATATATTTGGCCACCGGCCCGTCCGGGGCAGTGGATTCGAGCAGCTCCACCTCGCTTTGGCCTACCGGGAAAAAGGCGGTGGTGACCTTCTGCTCGGTCACGGTCTCGTTGCCTGCATGGGGCAACCCCAGGATATCCGTCCAAAACGCTTTGGCCTGATCGATGCTGTTGACCGCGATGCCGAGATGATCGATTTTGAGAATTTTCATGGCTTTCCTTTCTGGTTTGGGTCCGTTTGTTGGTTAATGAGTTGTGACTGTATTCGTTCGTTTTGTTGGCCCAAGATCCGATCTCTCCGGAGTTTTGAATTGGCCAGCAGCCACTCCTATCCGGACGAGTGCACGGACCGACAGGCTAACGATGTCTATCCATCACGCGCGCAAACCCCGGCAAGGCATTGACGATGGTCCGGTCGTCCACGCAGAAGGCGATGCGAAAATAGCCGGGAGCGGAAAATCCGCTTCCCGGCACCGTCAGGATCAGTTCATCCTGGAGCGCGCGCACAAACGCCACGTCATCGGCGATAGGTGCCCGCGGGAAAAGATAGAAAGCGCCCGGCGGCACTACGAAGTCATAACCCGCGCGGGCCAGCCCTGCGCACAACAGATCCCTCTTGCGCTTGTATTGGTTCATGTCCACGCTGGCCCCCTGCAAGCAGGCCACGACGCGCTGCATCAGGGCCGGGGCATTGACGAACCCCAGAATACGATTGGCCAGGGTCATGGCCGATCTTATTTCGGTCTTGTACGCAGCGCCTGGATTGACGGCCGCAAACCCGATGCGCTCGCCGGGGATGGAGAGATCTTTGGAATAGGAGGTGGCAATGAGGCTTTCGCTATAAGCCTGAAAGATGCTCGGCACCTGGCGGCCGTCAAAGACGATCTTGCGGTAGGGTTCATCGGAGATGAGGTAGAGGGTGCGATCCAACTCACGACCCTTCTCCCGCAGCAGCGCGCCCAGCCGGTCGAGGCTTGCGGCCGAATAGATCTGGCCGGTGGGATTGTTGGGCGAATTGATCAGCACCGCCTTGGTACGCGGGCCGATGGCCGCGGCGATGGCCCCCAGATCCAGGGAAAAATCGGCCTGGGTGGGCACCGTGCGCAGGACGCCGCCGTGGTTGTCCACATAGAAGCGGTATTCCACAAAGCAGGGGGTGGAAACGATCACTTCATCGCCCGGATCGAGCAACGCCTTGAAGATCACGTTGAGGGCGCCGGCCGCGCCGCAGGTCATGATGATGTCGGCCGCTTCCATGACCACTCCCTGTTCGGCAGCCAGGTAGTCGGCCACGGCCACGCACACCTGGGGATAGCCCGATTGGGGCATGTAGCAGTGATCCCCCAAACCGCAGGCGGTCACCGTATCGCGCAGGGTATCGTGAAACTCCGGGGGCGGCGGCAGATTGGGATTGCCGAGGCTGAAATCGAACACCTTGTCGGCGCCGTACAGCGCCTTGAGCCGGGCGCCTTCTTCGAACATCTTGCGAATCCAAGAGGCCTGATTCATCACGGCGCTGATTTTTTGGGCCACGGTCATGGAGAGTATCCTTCTATTTTACCGCTTCCACTGTCTTTACTTCCGGCACCTCTTTTTTGATGATGCGCTCGATGCCGTTTTTCAGGGTCATCTGGGACATGGGGCATCCGGAGCAGGCGCCTTGCAAGCGCACCTGAACCACGCCGTCGGGGCTCACGCTGACCAGCTCCACATTGCCGCCGTCAGCCTGGAGCATGGGACGGATCTTCTGAATCGCCGCTTCAACTCTTTCTTTCATCGTATTTCCCTTTCATCTTTCCACTTTCCACTTTCATCTATCCTCGTGTGAAACTCCCTTCGAAACTTTTCGAAAGTACCCTTCAATATATTGATACGGGCCTGTTTGACAAGATTCAAATAGAAATGCAGGTTGTGGATAGTGGTCAAACGATGGGCCAGGATCTCCTTGGCCAGATAGAGATGGCGCACATAAGCGCGCGAATAGTGCCGGCAGCAATAGCAGGTGCAGCCGGGCTCGATGGGTTCGGTATCGTCCCGATGGCGGGCGTTGTTGATGTTCACGGTGCCGCCGCCGGTAAAGAGCTGACCATTGCGCGCGTTGCGCGTGGGCATAACACAATCGAACATATCGGCCCCCAGGGCGATCATCTCCACTAGGTCGACCGGTGTACCCACCCCCATCACATAACGGGGAGCGCCGGCCGGCAGCAATGGCAAGGTGTGGGCCGCCATCTCCATCATCAGCTCCTTGGGCTCGCCCACGCTCAGGCCGCCGATGGCATAACCTGGAAAGCCGATGGCCGCGATCTCTTCGGCCGATCGCCGGCGCAACTCCTTGTACATGCCACCCTGGACGATGCCGAACAGCGCATTGGGGCAGCCCTCTTCGGTCTGCCAGCGCTGCTTGCAGCGCCGGGCCCAGCGGGTGGTCAGATCCGCGGCCCGGGCCGTCGGGTCGTGATCGGCGGGGTAGGCGATGCATTGATCCAGGCACATCATGATGTCGCTGTTCAGGGCCAACTGCACTTCGACGGCCGATTCCGGCGTCAGCAGGTGACGAGCGCCGCCGTCCAGGTGGGACTGGAAGGCGTATCCCTCTTCGGAAATTCTGGACAACTTGGCCAATGAAAAGACCTGAAACCCCCCGCTGTCGGTCAGAATGGGCCGCGACCAGTGCATGAAGCGGTGCAATCCGCCGAACCGGCCGATCGTCTCGACCCCCGGCCGCAAATAAAGATGGTAGGTGTTGCCCAGGATGATCTGGGCGCCCACCGTCTCCAGCTCTTCGGGCGTCACCGCCTTGACCGTGGCCTGAGTGCCCACGGGCATGAAGATGGGCGTTTCGATTTGGCCGTGGACGGTTTTAATGACACCGGCGCGGGCGCAGGTCGTATCGCATGATTTTTGAAGGTCGAACATGACTCTCTCCGCAGGGGCGACCGGTGGTCGCCCCTACATGATGATCATCGCATCCCCATAACTGTAGAAGCGATACTTTTCCCGCACCGCTTCCCCATAAGCCGATAGAATCTTTTCCCTTCCGGCAAAGGCCGACACGAGCATCAGCAGGGTCGATTTGGGCAGGTGAAAATTGGTAATCATGGCATCCACCGCCTTAAACGTGTAGCCCGGATAGATGAACAGATCGCACTGGCCGCTTTGGGCCGATAGTTGCCCGTCCGGCCGGGCGCAATACTCCAGGGTGCGCACGCAGGTGGTACCCACCGCCACCACCCGCCGGCCATCTTTTTTAGCCGCGTTCACGGCGTCTGCCGTGGCGGTAGGCAGGCTGAACCACTCGGTGTGCATGCGATGATCCCGGATATCGTCACTTTCCACCGGCAGGAAGGTGCCGTAGCCAACATGCAGGGTCACATAAACGATCCGCACCCCTTTTTGAGCCAGCCGTTCCAATAGCTCGCGGGTGAAGTGCAATCCGGCCGTGGGCGCGGCGATGGCGCCCTTTTGCTCGGCGTACACCGTCTGGTAGGTGGTGTAATCCGCATCGGTATCGCCGCGCCGGATGTAGGGCGGCAAGGGCATATGGCCGATGCGTTCCAGGGTCTGTTCGAAATCGGCGGCCCCCTCAAAGGCCAGGGAGCAGGTGCGCTCCTGGAGTGCCAACACCGTTGCCGTCACGCCCTGATCAAACAGGAGGCGCGCGCCGGGTCTGGGCCGCCGGGAGGCTTTCACCAGGCAGGTAAAAACCCCCTGGGCCGCACCCTGGGCATAATCGAGAATCAGCGCCTCCACCTGGCCGCCGGTCTCCTTGTGACCCAGCAGACGGCCGGGAATGACCCGCGTATTGTTGAGCACCAGCACATCGCCCTCGCCGAGCAATTCCACGATATCATCGAACCTCCGGTGGGCCGGCCGGCCGGTGGCCCGCTCCAGGTGCAGCAAACGCGACCGATCGCGTTGCGTTGCCGGCTGCTGGGCGATCAACGCTTCGGGGAGGTCGTAATCATAATCGTCCAATCGAAACATCTGACTATTATTCAGCTCCTCCCCACATACACCAGAATCAATCCCACCGCCATCAGTCCGAAACCCATCCGCCGCAACGATCTATCTGGGATCTCCAGCAGCTTTTGGAGCCACGGTTTCATTTTGTCGGGAAAGGCAAAGTAGGGCAACCCCTCCAGGATCATCACCATGCCGATCACGCACA
>JBAQGR010000024.1:0-4225 GCA_049287895.1 Desulfatitalea sp. | reverse complement strand
CAAAGAGATCATTCCCATGTGGGTGGCGGACATGGATTTTGCTTCTCCACCCGCCGTGATCCAGGCCCTTCACCAGCGCGTGGATCATAAAATCTTCGGCTATGGTGAACCCGATCCGCGGCTGAAGGAACTCATCTGCGATCATCTCCTGCAAAGCCACCAGTGGGTCATCTCCCCCGAATGGATTGTGTGGTTGCCGGGACTGGTGACCGGCCTGAATGTCGCTTGTCGCAGTGTCGGCCGACCAGGGGCAGGCGTATTGACCATGACACCGGTCTATCCGCCCTTTTTCACGGCCCCCGGATTTGCCGGCAAACGCTTGCAGACCAACGCCCTCACCTTTTGCGACAAGCGCTGGCAAGTGGACTTCGAGGCTTTGCGGCACGCCATGGACGCCAAAACCGCCCTGTTCCTGTTGTGCAACCCGCACAATCCCACCGGTCGGGTCTTTACCCGCAACGAGCTCGAGGCCTTGGCCGACCTGTGCCTGCGCGCCAACCTGACCATCTGCGCGGACGAAATCCACTGCGATCTCGTGTTGGAGCCCGGATGCAAACACCTGCCGATGGCAGCGCTGGCCCCCGAAGTGGCCCGACGCACCATCACCTTGATGGCGCCGAGCAAGACGTTCAACATCCCCGGATTGGGGTGTGCCTATGCGGTAATCTCCGACCCGAAACTGCGGTCGCGTTTCAAGCGCGCCATGGACGGCATCGTCCCGCATATCAATCTGTTCGGATTTGTGGCGGCCCAGGCGGCCTACGCGCATGGCAAACCCTGGTGGGTCGCCCTGTTGAAATACCTGCGGGGCAATCGCGACCTGGTCTATCAAGCGGTCCAGCAGATGGAGAGCTTGAGCATGGGGCCGGTGGAAGCGACCTATCTGGCCTGGATCGATGCCCGCCAGGGCTCTTTTCAGGATCCGGCCCGCTTTTTCGAGCAAAGCGGCGTCGGGCTGTCGGACGGAACCTTTTTCGGTGCTCCCGGATTTGTGCGCTTGAATTTCGGATGTCCGCGCAGCTTGCTCCAAACAGCACTACAGCGCATGACCCACGCCGTCAAACTCACACAGTAAACCCTGTTGACAACCCTGGAAAAATATTTGAAGAAATAGACTCCTATGGCCGGGAACAAACCTACATAACGAACATTTGATGAGAGGATCGATCCATGTACTTCATCGGTAACTTCCAATATCTGACCGACCAACAAAGCGGGAAGGAGAAGGAGCACCGACACGGTCTCTTTTCCATGATGGTACAAGCCGAGTCCGCCGACAAGGCGCTCGACAAGTTTCGCCTGCGCCTGGCCACCTTTCGCCAGTCATCGAGTTTTTTTGAAGGCCACAGCACCATTTTTATCAGCCAACTGCTCGAGTTCGACCAGGTTCCCGAACATGAAGCGGTCATGCTGAACTTCCGATCCTACGCCGGCGATCCCATCCTGCCATTCATCTCTTGCGTAGTGCCGACCGAACAGAGCAACGCCTGTACGATTCATGAATGGAAAAGTAATCACCCCATGACCGAGGGGAGAGAGGACAGGCTGTTTATAGAGTTCCATCCTTAGCGTTGGTCATTAGATAGCGTCCATCCTTAAATGGCTATTTTCGCCGATTTCTGCGTTGGGCTCAAATTTTAATCCTCGAAATACTTCAAGGAGCGCCCGATATGAAAACCATCACGATTTTGTTTTTATCCCTCGTTTGTCTGACCCTTGGCGCCACGGCCCAGGCCCAAACGGAAGCTCCCCGGATTCAACTGGACACCTCCAAGGGCGTCATCGTGGTCGAACTAAACCCCCAGGCCGCACCGAAAACCACCGCCAATTTTCTGGCTTACGTGCAGAGCGGTTTTTACGCCAACACCATTTTCCATCGCGTCATCAAAGGCTTCATGATCCAAGGCGGTGGGTTTACGGCCGATATGCGCCAAAAACCCACCCAACCGCCCGTTGCCAACGAAGCGGACAATGGCCTTAAAAACAGCGTCGGCACCATCGCCATGGCCCGCACCAACGATCCCCATTCGGCCACCGCCCAATTCTTCATCAATGCCGCCGATAACGCCTTTCTGGATCATAAGGGCAAGAATGCGCAGGGCTGGGGCTATTGTGTGTTCGGCCGGGTAGTCCAAGGGTTGGAGGTCGTGCGCGCCATCGAAGCGCTCCCCACCACCATGCGCAACGGTCAACGGGATGTGCCTTCCGAAATGGTGATCATCAAGAGCGCGACGCTGTTGCCGGCATCGGTACCTGCGCCGCCCTCGTCCAAATAGTGCCCATCCACAAATGGCTATTTTCGCCGATTTCTGCGTTGGGCTCAACGAAACTATCTCGGTTGTGGATGGGCACTAAATAATTCAATCAACGTGCAATCCGTCATACACCTTCTGTCTTGCGAGAGCCGCCGCCTTGAGCGGCGCCACGTGGACATCCACGTAATCATACACCTTGGCGCGCTCGATGCCCTCGGACGGCCTGAGGATACGGCCGAGATATTGCAGGATGCGGCCGCTAAAGCGCACCGGAGTGGCCAAGAATAGAGTCGAGAGCCGCGGGCAATCGAATCCTTCGCCGATCAATTGCCCGGTGGCCACCAGCACCCGGATCTCGCCTGCATTGAGCCGCTCGACGATATCGCCACGCTGTTCCATGGACAAATCGCCGGTGAGCACCTCGGCCTCCACATGATGCTTGTGCTTCAGCAGGGCCTGAAGCACCTGACAGTGCAGTTTGCGGTCGGACAACACCAGGCAGACTCCCGGTCGCTGCCGCTCGCACACTTCGCTGTGCACATCGGCCGCGATCAGGCGATTGCGTTCATCGTTATGGGCCAGTTCAGAGAGCATCTTGCTGTATTCGCTGACCGGATCGGCATAGGCCACAAATAGGGTGGGACGGAACACCACATCGATATCCAGGATCTGCCCGCTGGCCACCAGATCGGACGAGAGCACCTCGTGGTGCATGTCTCCCAAATGCCAGAAGATCAATTTGGACAACCGGTCCCTGCGATAGGGGGTTGCCGAAAGGCCCAACATATACTTCGCATCGAAGGCGGTAACCGCTTCGGTGAAGGTCCGGCTGGGCGCCCGGTGGCACTCGTCCACCACGAGATGGCCGAAATGGGGGGCGATCTCTTCGGCGCACTTGTAAAGCGACTGCACCAACGCCACCGTGATCTTCTCCCCCACTTTCTTCCGACCGCCGCCGATCATGCCCACCTGATCCTTGGGAATGGATAAAAAGCTCTCGATCCTTTCCATCCACTGGAGCGCCAACTCCTTGTTGTGCACAATCACGATGGCCGGCTGGCGGCGACGTGCGATCATGAATAGGGCCATGATGGTTTTTCCGCTTCCCGTAGGAGCACTCAAGGTGCCGAAATCGCGCGCCAGCATGGCGGCCGCGGCCGTTTGTTGAAAGGCGCGCAATTCACCCGTGAAAGCAAAAGCCACCTCGGCCCGCTTTCGGCGCTGGTCTTCGATCTCGATGGTCTCCTGGTGCTTGCGGCCCAACAACACAATGCTGCGCATCAAGCCGCGCGGCACGATCAAGCCATCGGTGCCGCTGCGCTGGTAAAACTTGAGGGTCTTGGGAACGCCTTTATTCCAGCGGCCCATGCGCTCGTTTTCAATCCACTTGGGGTTGGGAAACTGTAACCGCCCGATAAGTTCCAGAAGGATGATCTCAGGCACCTGGGTCAGCCGCAGATGGTTGGCGATACGGATCTTCAATGGCGCATATCTCAAAATAGGAACGAACTGAATGACACTGCCTATCATGCGCTAATAGCATATTCGGCGCGGTCTTACATGGCGCGAAAAGAGACGCCACCGGAAAAGATCCAATCAGTATTTGAGTCGCGCGTAAAGACTTTTCTGAGAGGCCAGGCGGGCCTCTTTCATGGTGCGGATGCCTTGGGCCGCCAGCAGGGGGATGAGTTTTAGAAAAATCTCAGCAGTGGCCATGGCATCGCCCAACGCAGTGTGGCGTCCCATGATCCTTACGCCCAATCGATCGGCAACGGCTTGCAGGCCATGACCGCGGTGGGCCGGATGGACGATATCGGAAAGCAACATCGTGTCCAGGATGGGATTTGAGAAACGGATATGGGCGCTCTCCTCCTTCAATTGCAGCATAAGCATGTCGAAGGCCACATTGTGACCGACCAGCACGGTCTCGTTGGCGAATTGATGAAAACCGGGCAACACCTGCTCAATGC
>JBAQGR010000023.1:0-8653 GCA_049287895.1 Desulfatitalea sp. | reverse complement strand
TCCGGCCCTGCACGGTGGCGCCCAACGGCTCGTCGAAGTTCTTGATGCGGAAGTAATCCACTGAATGGCGCCCGGTGCCGGAAAACCCGGCGATGGCAAAGGTGTCGCCGACCACCTGCAATGCTTCGCAAAAAAGCACCAGGGCCTCCTTGGCCACGCCCAACACAGTTCCCTGGCCACCCACCACCGCATTGGCCGTCGAGCGCGACAGGTCCACCAGCAGCAAGGCGGCCACGTCCCGTTCCTGCTTGAGCCGCTTGATGAAGAGCCGGTCCGAAGGAATACGGCCGGCACGCAGATCGACGGCAAAATCGATCAGGGCCCGGTGGTCGAAGGCATCGCCGTCCGGCCACTGCCGCAACAGCACCAGCCCCTCGGGCTTGAGAAACTCGAAGGCGCGCCGGATGCGGGCCACCAGGCCGCGGTATTGGTCCAGGGTGTGGCGGTAGAAGTCGCCGTCGCCGCCGGCCGCCACCACGGTCTCCTGCACGCGTACATGATCGTGCAGGTAGTCTTGCAACTGAGCATCCCATTCAGGGTAGTAAAAGGCCGGACCGCCGCTGTCGGCGGCCGGCCCCGGATCGACACCCGCCGCCCGGAGCAGGGCCGCCAGATCCAGGCGGGACCAATCCATCTGGATAGCGCCGGCCGCGGCCGCCTGGGGATTGCGGGCCAGCACCAGGGTCTGGATCTCTTCGGCCGAAATCTGGCCCTGCTGGCGGCTCAAGGTGTTTTGCAGATCCGCACGGTAGATGCTCACCCCTTGTTCGGCCAGACGCACCTTGATCCGGTCGGCCAGGGCCGCCTGGGGGGCCAGGGCCACCGCGACCAGAGCCCAGCGCAACTTGCGGCCAAAGGGAGGAATGAAGGGCGCGTAGCTGCGACCCCGCGACCGCAGCGCGTGGACGCAGGCGCCATAGACTCGGCAAACCAGCTGGGCGCACGCCTCCACCGGGCTATCGACGGAAATCTGCTGATCGAAACATTGCGCCCCCTCCAGGGCCAGGGCCGCGGCGTGGGGCGCAGCCGAATCATCAGGGGCCAGGGCCAGCACCAGGCAGCCGTAAAGCGGCGCCAGCAAATGCTTCCAGTGGCCCGCCCGCGCCAGGTGCCGGACCTGGGCCTGTAACAGCGGCAAAGTTTGCGCGACCAGGCCGGGATAGCCGTGGGCCATGCGGCGCATCACCCGGGCCTGCTCGAAGAGGTCGAACAGATCTTCGGCCAGGGCCGGCCGGTCAAAGCCGGCGAAGAACCGCCGGGCGTCTCCCACTGCCGCCCCCTGCGAAGCATCTCTTGGCGCGCCCACCTGCTGGGCCACCTCCGGATAGGTGTCCGCGGCGCGTTCCAGGTCGAAGGCAAAGCTGCCATATTCGAAAAAGCCGGCTTCCAGTCGGACCAAAGCCTTGGCCGCTGCGCGATTCTCCTCCGGAGTACCGAAACCGTCGATCTCGTCGGGCAGGTAGATAAAGCGTCCGTCGGCGCACACCCAGGGGGTGTCGCCGCCGTCGGCGGCCTGGGGCAATTGGGAGATGGGTTTGATGGTGAGGCCGCGGCCCAGGCGGGCGCTCAAATAGCGGTCCAGTCGGCCCTTGACCTGCGCCAAGGGGACCGCCACTTGCAACCGGGCGCACGCCTCCTCGCCCTGTTCGGACGCGAGGCTGAGAAAGGTGCCGGCCGATTTGGGCGCCTGGCGGTTGTGCTCCAGGGCCTGGTCCAGGAACTGGGTCAGGGCCGGCGGAGCGAGCAGGGCCAAGCCTTTGGTCATGCCCTCCAGAAAGCTGTCCACCCATTGGAGGTCGGCGCGCACCACGCGCCCCAGGGCCTCGATCTGGGCGCTCCGGCGCCGGGGGACGAAACCGCGCAAGGACCGCGGAAGCACATAGACCAGCCGGACGCTCTGGTTGTAGGTGAGCTCCTGGCCGAAGACCGCTGCCAGCAGATCGAGATAGGCCTCGGCCGAGGCCCGATCCCCGGCATTAAGCAGTTCGGTCAGCACCTCCAGCGGTTCGCTCAGGGTGTAGGTGCCATTGCCGCGCATGACGGCCACACAGGCCGTGAAGCGTTCCAGCATCGTCCCGCCGGCCTGGACCACGGCCACCAGGTGCATGGCCAGGAGGCGTGCCAGGGTGGGACCGGTCCGGGCCGCCCGATGCACCTCCTGGATATAGATCGCCACCTGGTCTGCGGCGCTGCCCATCAATCGCAGCAGCCCCTCGGCCACAGCACGTCCCAGACCCGGCTCCAGGGACAAGGCCCAGATGGTCTCATCGGCCAGCCGGTCGAGCAGCGCGGCGGCGGGCGGCGGCGCCAGCAACGCCACCCGTCCCTTGACCCACAGCCCGGTGTCGGGATCGGCGATGCGCAGGCGTTCCAGTGGTTCCAGGTCGGTCATGGTTGGTTGTTCGCTAGCCCGTTGCCCGAAAGGGCAACCAAATTAAAAGAGGTCTTCGATCAGCGCGCCCAAAGTTTCCTGCAGGCGGTCGTCATCGGTCAGAGGCAGGCAGAGGGCCGTGCGGCACGCCTGGGCCGGCGGGATGCCGAGACGGATCAGTTGGGCCGCGTAGATCAGCAAGCGGGTGCTGGCCCCTTCGGTCAGACCCTGCTCGCGCACATTGCGGATCTTGCCGGCCAGGATCACCAGCCGCTCGGCCAGGTCCGCCGCGATGCTCCCTTCCATGGCCACGATAGCCGCCTCGCGGTCGGCCGGCGGGTAGTCGAACTGCATGCCCACGAAGCGCTGGCGGGTGCTCTGCTTCAGATCCTTGAGCACCGATTGGTAGCCCGGGTTGTAGGAGATCACCAGCATGAAATCGGGATGGGCTTTGAGCACCTCGCCCTTTTTGTCGATACTCAACATGCGGCGGTCGTCGGTGAGCGGATGGATCACCACGGTGGTGTCCTTGCGCGCCTCCACGATTTCGTCCAGGTAGCAGATGGCGCCCATGCGCACGGCGCGCGTCAGCGGACCATCCACCCAGACGGTCTCGTCGTGCTGGAGCAGATAGCGGCCCAGCAGGTCCGAGGCGAACAGATCCTCATGGCAGGCCACAGTGACCAGCGGCCGCTTAAGGCGCCAAGCCATGTGCTGGACGAAACGGGTCTTGCCGCAGCCGGTGGGGCCCTTGAGCATCACCGGCAATTTGGCCTGCCAGGCGGCCGTGAACAGTTCGATCTCGTTGCCGTTGCTCAGGTAGAAGGGCTCCTGGGCAATGGTGAAAGGTATGGGGTCTAAGGTTTCCATGCGTTATATAACCTCATCATCCGACGGTTGCTCCCGAGTTCTCCCCGAGTTCTCCCCGGGTTCTCATTGACAATCCGATTCGGGCGTATATTATGGACCCGATTTTACCCGCCACATCCAAGGCCGCCGCCGGATGCCGACACCCCCCTCGGATGCGTGTTTGTGGCAACCTCTTGAAAAAGGGTTTCTATAATATTGATGGACACTAAAAACAACCAAGATCCCATCCACCGGCTGAGCTGGCAGGGCAAAGAGATCGTTCTGGTCGGTACGGCCCATGTCTCCAGACAGAGCGTGGATCTGGTCCGATCGGTCATCGAAGAAGAAAAGCCGGACACGGTCTGCGTCGAACTGTGCGCCGGCCGCTTTCAAACCCTGCGCCAGAGCGAAAACTGGCAGCAGATGGACATCATCAAGGTGATCAAGGAGAAAAAAGCCTTCCTGCTGCTCTCCAACCTGATCCTGGCCGCCTTCCAGAAGCGCATCGCCGCCAAGCTGGAGATCCGGCCCGGCCAGGAGATGATCCAGGCCATCGAATCGGCCGAGGCGCTGGGCGCCGCCGTCCATCTGGCCGACCGCGACGTGCGCGTCACCCTGTCGCGCACCTGGGGGTTGATGGGCTGGTGGTCGCGCATGAAGCTGATCTTCCAACTGCTGCTCTCGTTCGGCGATGCCGAGGAGATCAAGGCCGAAGATGTGGAGCGCATGAAACAGCAGGATATGCTCGCCTCGATTCTGGACGAAGTCGGCCAGTCGCTGCCCACCGTGCGCAGGACCCTGATCGACGAGCGCGATCAATACCTGACCGAAAAGATCCGCACCGCGCCCGGTCAGAAAATCGTCGCCGTGGTGGGCGCCGGCCATGTGCCCGGCATTCTCAAAAATTGGGATCAGCCCGTGGCCTTGGCGCGACTGGAGTCGTTGCCGCCCAAAGGCCGCCTGGGCAGCGTGATGAAATGGCTCGTGCCGGCCCTGATCGTGGCCTTGCTGGTATATGGCTTTTTCAGCGGCGGCAAGGAAGTGGGCCTCGACATGCTGCTCTGGTGGTCGTGCGCCACGGGATTGATGGCCGGCGTGGGCGCCCTGCTGGCCCTGGCCCATCCGCTCACCGTGATCTCGTCGGTGCTGGTGGCGCCCATCGCCGCGATTCATCCCCTGATCGCCGCCGGCTGGGTTTCGGGCCTGGTCGAAGCCTTCTCGCGCAAGCCCCAGGTCAAGGATTTCGAGCGCCTACAGGAAGACATCCAATCCATGCGCGGTTTCTGGAACAATAAGGTAACCCGCATCCTGCTGGTGGTGGCCTTTACCAATCTGGGCACCACCATCGGCATTTTCGTGGCGTTTCCCCTGATGATGAAATTGCTGTAATCGCACCGGAGGCCCGCCTGATGCGGATCACCCCTCCGGCTGGGCGATGGTCACCACCCGCCGCTGCATCACCCGGCCGTTGTCCAGGGTGTGGGTCATGGTCACGGTCTGCACGCGGTTCTCCGCAAAGAACTGAATGCATTCGGGATACAACTGCCACTCCAACGCCAACCCCTTCTGTTTGACGCTGTCGAGCGTATCGGCCTCGTCGATGGCAAAGCAACGCTGCCCGATGATGGGTCCGGAATCCTCGCCGTAATCGATGAAATGCACCGTGCATCCGCCGACTTTGCATCCGTAGCGGAAGGTATCGCCGTATCCGTCCACGCCCGCAAAGGCAGGCAGCAAGGCCGGATGGATGTTCATGATGCGTGGATGGGCCGGGTCGCCATTGAAGCGATCGATGAAGTACGGGGTCAGATTGCGCATGAAGCCGGCCAGCACCAGCAGGTCCGGCGAATAGGCCGCCATCTTCTCCAGCAGTTGGGCTTCGGCCACGACGCGCGTGACAATGAAGCGCTGCACCTTTTGGCGGTCCGTCCCCGGCCCGAAGAGCGATTGCTTGCCCATGATCTCCTCCAGGTCGCAATCGGCCGGCGGTAATACGGTCGCGGGCGCCTCCTTGTAACGCGCTACGATGGCCTCGTAATCGACCACAAAGGTGGGAATGCCATGGCCCTGGGCGCGTTCCAGTCCGCGCGCTCTGGGCGTATCCGCGCCCACATAGACCACCTGGCCGTCGATCCGACCCGATGCGCAGGCATCGATAATCGCCTGCAGGTTGGTGCCGCCGCCTGAAACAAGTGCGCCGATACGAAGTGGAGTTGCCATCTTACCGCTCCTTTGGCCGGGGTCCTGGGTGTATCCGCGTTCCAAAAAAATCCGCACGGTTCGTTGAGTGGCTATCAAACCTGGGCCCGGGTGTCAAAGGCCCAGATCGCTTGGGGCCAAGATCATCTCAAGTTTTCCTCCCCCGTGCCGATAGCCTAACAGGTTACAACAATATTTTTTTCGAAGCGGACGCTCTGATGGATTCCTATGTCGCCCGGCAGCCCATTTTCAACAGTCGCAAACAGATTTTCGGCTATGAATTACTGTTTCGCGACGGCGCCGCCGCGTACACCCCCGATATCGATGGCGATATCGCCACCTCCACGGTGCTGGGCAACGCTTTCTTCAACATCGGTTTCGACACCCTGACCGGCGGCAAAAAAACATTCATCAACTTCACCCAAAACCTGTTGATCAAGAAGGTTCCCCTGCTGCTGCCCAAACAGGAAACCGTCGTGGAGATTCTTGAAAATGTACAGCCCATTCCCGAATTGATCGCCGCCTGCCGTGAAATCGCCGAAAAGGGCTACACCATGGCCCTGGACGACTTTGTCTTCACCCCTGATCTGAAACCGCTGATTGAACTCGCCCATATCATCAAGTTCGATTTCAGGCTCTCCTCCATGGAGCAGATCCAATCCTATCTGAACCAGATCGAGCGCCATAACGGCCTGCAACTGCTGGCCGAAAAGGTCGAGACCCCCGAAGAATTCAAGCGGGCCAAGGAGTTGGGTTTCGAGTATTTCCAGGGCTACTTCTTTTGCAAACCGGAACTGGTCAAGGGCAAAGAGATCGCCGGCTCACAAATGGTCTTGCTGCAAATCATGGCCGAGGTGAACAAGGCCGATTTCAAGTTCAACGAGCTGGAGCGCCTTATCGCCCCGGATGTCAGTCTCTCCTACAAGCTGCTGCGCTATATCAACTCCGCCTTTTTCGCCAAATCCCAGACCACTACCTCCATTCAGCAGGCCCTGGTCTATATGGGTGAGGCGGAAATCCGGCGTTTTGTCTCACTGGTGGCCATGTCCGGTTTGGCCAAAGGCAAGCCGGACGAACTGATTCGAGCCGCATGCATCCGCGGAAAATTCTGCGAGCTGCTGGCCAATGGCAAAACGGGGACCGCTTCCTCTTCGGAACTTTTTACGCTGGGCATGTTTTCCCTGATCGACGCCATTGTGGATCAGCCCATGGAAAAGATCATGCGCGAGCTGCCCCTGGCGGACAAGATCAAAAGCGCCCTGGTCGATCGCAAAGGCGATCTGATGGGCTATCTGGGATTGATGGAATTTTACGAAAAAGGCCAATGGCCGCTGGTGACCCGCGTGGCCGCAGCCCTGGACATCGCCGAAAGCAAACTGCCCGACTTCTATCGCCAGGCCTGCAAGTGGGCCAACACCTTCCCTGGAGCGGAATGATTCTTCCGCCTGTCGCCCGCCATCGCCCTCCCCAGGGGGCACAGCAAAAAATCTACGGCTTTTCAATATAATAGGAAAGCATACCTCGCCGTTGACAATGGTAGGCGTTCATATTATTTTCTCGGACCAACTTGAACCGCTCGGCGAAAACGCCTTGGCAGAAAGGACAACGCAATCATGGCAAAAGGGATAGTGGAAGTAAGTGACAGCAGTTTCGACGGAGAAATCCTGCAAGCGGACAAACCCGCCGTGGTCGATTTCTGGGCACCGTGGTGTGGCCCGTGCAAAGCCATCGGACCGGTCATCGAAGATCTGGCCGGCACTTACGGCGCTCAAATCAAATTCGCCAAATGCAATGTGGACGACAACCCCGTCACTCCCGGCAAATACGGCATCAAGGCCATTCCGACCTTGATCTTCTTCAAACAAGGCAAAGTGGTCGACCAGATTACCGGCATGGTGGCCAAATCCAAACTGGAAGATTCGCTCAAAGGAATCCTTTGATACGTTTTTCAAAAACCCGCTGCCGCGTGCCGCCCAAGGGGTCGGACCTTGGCGCGCCCTTGGGGAGTCGCATGGCCCGTACCCGCTTTTACCTGGCAATCATCGCCATCGCCGCCCTGACCTTTTCCGGATGCGGGTGGTTCAGCAAGGACAAACCTGAAAAGCCGGCCCAGCAACTGGTCGAAGAGGGTGTAAACGATTTCGATCGCGGCAATTACAAAGATGCCCTCGAAGCGTTCCAACAGCTCAGGGACTGGTATCCGTTCAGCAAATACGCCATCCTGGCCGAGCTGAGAATCCCGGATGCCCACTATCATCTCAAAGAGTATCCCGAAGCCGTGGCCGCCTACGAAGAGTTCGAGCGGCTGCATCCGCGCAACGAAGCCGTTCCCTATGTGATCTATCAGATCGGCCGGTGCCACTTTGAACAGATCGATACCGTCGACCGCGACCAGACTTCGGCCCGCAAAGCCATGGAGACTTTCCAACGCCTGATGCGCCAGTACCCGGATGACCCCTATGCCAAGCAAGCCAACGGGCATCTGGTCGCCTGCATTCAGAGCCTGGCCGGCCACGAGTTCTATGTGGGCCAATTTTACTACAAGCGCCAATATTACCAGGCCGCCCTGCATCGCTTCCTGGCCGTCATCAACCAATACCCGGACGTGGGTTATCACGATCAGGCGTTGCACTATATCGCCGAGTGCCAGGCCTATAAAACCGTCGATCCCAAAACCGTTCAGTAAAAAGCTGTTTACAGACCTGAAAAAAGAATGTAATAAGTCCGATTCGTTTCAAGAGAATTACCCGCGCGTGGCGCAGGATGACCGATCGGATTCAAGTGGAGACAACCAATGGCAAAAATGTGTGAGATCTGTGGAAAAAAATCCATGACGGGCTGCCGCGTGAGCCACGCCCATAACGTGAGCAAACGGCTTTTCAAGCCCAATCTGCAAAGCGTACGCGCCATGAAAGACGGCCGCAAGCACAAAATGATGGTGTGTACCAGTTGCATCAAGGCCGGACGCGTGGTCAAAGTCGCCTAAGCCCGCAAACGGGCGACCCGCCCTACCCCCAATGACTCTATGATGGATCGACGGTCCCGCCGTTGATCCATCTTTTTTTATTTGATCATGCCCCGTCCCGGCACCCTCCCAACAATTCAGTTGATTGATCCCGGCGGAATAGACTAACTTATTGCTCAATTGATCCCGTTCACACCTTTTTACTAATGGCCGATTTTCTAGATGACATTTTAGTCGTCGAGCAAGGTTGAAATCGGTTGATAGTTGAC
>JBAQGR010000022.1:0-3432 GCA_049287895.1 Desulfatitalea sp. | reverse complement strand
GCCGGCAAAAGCCGCGGCGGCGCCCAGACCTTCGGCCGCCTCTGCCTGGACACTGCCCAGCGCAAGGTTTGGCTGGACGGCGCGGCGGTTGAACTGACCACCCATGAATTCGATGCCCTGGCGTTGTTGACGCGTCATCCCGGCAAGGTGCTGGACCGCGACCGGATCTTGCAGGAACTGCGCGGCATGGACAGCGACGCGTTCAATCGTTCCGTGGATATCACCATGAGCCGCTTGCGCCAGAAACTAGGAGATGACCCCAAAACGCCGGAGTTCATCAAAACCATTTGGGGCGCAGGCTATATGTTCATCAGCGCGCCGGAGGATGGTTCGGCCGGCAAAGAGCGCGGATAGCCCTATGCCAAAATTATTTTCCTCCGTCTTCGTCAAGCTCTTCGCGATACTAGTGGCGGCCGGCATCGGCATCAATCTTGGAATCATTCTTTTCATCGGTCCCTTTCGCCACCACATCAGCACCTCGTATGAGTCTCACCTGGCCCGCTATATCGACTTTCTGGTGCGGGAGATCGGCGAGCCGCCCGACTTGGACCGGGCCAGGCGCCTGGCCGCCGAAACGGCCATGAAGATCGCCTACGATTCGGCCGCGGTGCAATGGTCCACCCATCCGGCCGACGAATTTCCCGCCCCGATCCGATATCACCTGATGCGCTTCCTGGATGGCCGCATCCGGGTGGGATCCTACCACGGCCATCATGTGATTTATGTCGCCCAGAACGATGGCCGCTTCACCTTCTTTGTTCCGAGAGCCTTGAGTGCAGAGAAAAAAATCAAACAGTTCGGTTTTATTCTGCTGTTCGGCATCACTTTGCTTCTGGTGGGGGTCTACTTCGCCATACGCGGCGTGCTCAAGCCTTTGCAGTGGCTAAAATATGGGGTTCAGCAGGTCGCCCAGGGCCAACTGGCCCACCGGGTTCCGGTAAAGGGCCGCGACGAGCTCGGCGAGCTGTCCCGGTCGTTCAACACCATGACCCAGCAATTGGCACAGCTGATCAAGGCCAAGGAACGCCTGGTGCTGGATGTCAGCCATGAGTTGCGTTCGCCGCTGACGCGCCTGAAAGTGGCGCTGGCCATGCTTCCGGACGGCACCGGCAAGCAGAGCATCTCCGAAGACATTCGGGAGATGGAAGATAAAATCACCGAGCTGCTGGAAACCGCTCGCGCCGTGGGTGCAAGGGCCGAACTCAAGCGCACGCCCACCGACCTGGCGCGCCTGATCACCGAATCGGCGGCCGGCTTCCGGCATCGCCCGCCGGGCGTGCGGCTCGGCGATCTGCCGCGGCTACCGCTCATGGCCATCGATCCCCGGCAAATCGAAAAGGTACTCAAGAACATCATCGACAACGGTCTGAAATACAGCACCGAAAAGAGCCCACCGGTGGGGATCTCCCTGCATACCCGAGAATCCTACGCGGTCGTCACGGTCACCGACAAGGGGATCGGCATCCCCCAGGCGGACCTGGCACTGGTCTTTGAACCCTTCTACCGCGTGGACCCTTCCCGCTCCTCCCGGACAGGGGGTTATGGTCTGGGGTTGAGCCTGGCCAAGACCATCGTAGACGCCCATGGCGGCCATATCGAGATCGACAGCATTTACGGCGAGGGCACCACTGTGCGGATAGTGCTGCCCATGTAAGAGCTCTTTCCGCTTTTGCGGATAAGAGCGACGCCGTCGAGCGCGGATCGCTTGACTTTTGACCTTGAAAAGCATCAAATCAAAACTACGGCCGCGCGCCTCCGGACATTCCGCGCGCTGGGTGCAGCCAAATTGAATCGACAACACGGGGGAGATCGTAGATGAATAAAGACCAAATGTAAGCGTCAATTTAACCCCATCTTCACAAGAGTGGCCGGGGGTGGCATGATGCGCTAAAAATTTTCCACGGAGGTGCATCATGACAGACGGCGGTTCTTCGGCGGGCGGTGTTTTGGTTTCGTCGCAAGCCGGCGAGACCATTGGCCAGTAAAAGTTTTGGAGAGACATCACATTCAGGCTTGGCAGGAAAGTGGCTTGAGCCAACGCGCCTATTGCCAGAAAAACAATCTAAAACAGGAGTTTCGGAGATAAACTGCAACGAGGGGCGCAAACCCGCGCCAGGTGCGGTTTCAGGGATTGGTTTGTTGTAAGACCCAACCGGCGTCCACGTAATGCCCAAACACCGAGGTAACCTACTACATGGTAGGGTCTTTCATTGTAAGCACAAAAACGATTCCAAAGCATATTTTACGGAATTTTGTTGATGGGCGGAATGGGTAAGTTGGTGGGTCTTACGCGGGATCAGCGCACAAGTCGCTGATATTTTTAAAAATCGGCCGGGTGAAATGGATTATCCCGGAAACTCCTGTCTGAGACGGCCCCAAATAGGTGTGGAAAGTCCGACCCAAAAAGAAGATTCCCAGAATAAAAATGGCGGTCAATGAAGAAATGATATCTTCACGAACCGCCGTTAACACGACTTAATCCGAAGGTTGAACTGCTATTTATGTCGATCCGTCAGAAGTGATACTCGATCCTGAAAATAAGCTGCTTTTGATCGCGGTATACCCAATAACTGCTTCTCTCGTCTTTGACATCCGGATAATAGGCGTCCAAGCAGAGCGTCAGGTTGTCATTCCAGTTGTAAGAGGTGGTCAGGGAGTGAAGGTAAACGGTATTGGGTTCTCTGTAAATGGTCATCCAATTTACTGTGAAATCGTCATTAAAGAAGCTCTTGTTCCAAACCAATATCAGGGAGTTGGTGTCCCTCGGCACACCCTGGATTTCATGCCCCCAATCCATCACATGATTATTGACCACCTCCAGGCTCAGGGTGTATGCGCCCGGTCCGGGCGAATACTCAACGGCCAGCGATGTATCTACGACATTTTTTTTTACCACGTGAAAAGCCTCGTCATTAAACGCCTTGGGCGCCTTATAAGCGACTTCCCATTTATACAGAAATTTTCCTTTTGCATAATTGGCCGTCATTCCAAGCAGAGAATAGCGCTGTTTTGTTTTTGTGATGAGAATCTTTCCTGTGTCGGTGTAACCGTCCATGCGATAGGCATAATCATTATCCATCAAGCTGGCTGTCATGAGGCTGACATCGCTCTTACCAAAGGTCTTTTTCCATCTCAGTCCGTACTCAAAAAGCGCTCGGTCCGACGGGTCGTCCTGATATTGGGCAAGATCATCAAATGGATCATAGTAGTAAGCCGTTCCCTCCTCCGGATACTTATTAAAATCTGGATCGGGAATGAAAAACAGCTCCCAGGCCCCGATGGGCGTGAACTGATCCAGGGTCAGCATGGGTTGACCAATTCGCGATTCCTCCAAGGAGATAAAGAACAGTTCCGAATAATTCCTGGGACTGATGACGTCGGTTATCGCACCGCCGTCCGATATTCCCCAAATTAACACCTGAGTACCGGCCT
>JBAQGR010000021.1:0-2623 GCA_049287895.1 Desulfatitalea sp. | reverse complement strand
GCCACGCTTTTGTAGCTGGTGGTCATGGTGCTGTCCATGCCGATGACCCCGCTCTTGGTCTTGGCTCCGCAGGCGAAAGCCGTTCCGGCGGAGGCCGAATCGGTCATCAAGGCAAAAGAGTCGTAGGTGGTCTGCATGCCCTGCACCGGCATTTTGCTCATGTTCAGACGGTTTTCAGGCTTGAGCAGATCTTCGGCCACGGTGGCCGATCCGCCGTTGAGGGTGGTCAGGAACGCTTCGGTGGCCTGGATCTGGGCGCTGGCCATGCCGTCGCCGAGAAAGAAAAAGACATACTTGGGGTTGTCGGCGCAGGCGGCGCTCGCCGTGAGGGCCAGCACGAGGGCCAACAGTGTAATGAACAATGATTTTTTCAGTTTCATTCGTTTATCCTTTACAACTTTCGGTTTCGGGTGACAAGCGGCGATGCGCGCGGTTTGTTCGATCCGCATCGCCCGCGGAGGATGCATGTGGCCACCATCCCTCCCGATCGTTGCGGGCGTATGAGCGGTTTGTGAGAATTCGGTTATCGGCCGCTGCGCTGCGCGTATAAGGCCTGAAATCAGGAAACTTGACAGGCCGGTGCCTTGGGATTAATGCCATGGCTGGGAATAGATCTCCCGAAAGGAAAAGGCACGTGACCGACGAAAATACCATTTATCGAAACTTGCACGCCTGGCTGCTGGAGCATATCGCCACGATCCCCTGTACAGACGAACGCATGCGCCGCCATTTGGACCTGAAACGCACCCACTCGTTGCGGGTCGCCGAAGATATCGTTCGGATCGGCCGTCGCTTGGGCCTCGATGACCACGCGCTGTTGATCGCACGGACCATCGGGCTGCTGCACGACGTGGGCCGCTTCGAGCAGTATAAAGTCTATCACACATACAACGACCGCATCTCCACGGATCATGGCGCATTGGGGGCGCGCATCGTCGCGGCCAACGGCCTGCTGGCGCCGTTCAGCGCCGAAGAGGCGGCCATCATCACCCAAGCGATCTGCTTGCACAACAAGATCGCCCTGCCCGACCAGGAGTCCGAGGCGGTGGTGTTCTTTTTGAAACTGATCCGCGACGCCGACAAGCTGGACATCTACCGGGTGATCCTGGAGAACCTGGCCGATGCGGGCCAGGCCTTGTTTGAAGCCGTCATCCCGACGGCAGCGGATGTGTCCGAAGAGATCTATGCCGTGTTGATGCGCGGCGGCAATGTCGATTATCAGCTGGCGGCCAACGGCACTGATCGGCTGATGATGCACGTCGGCTGGGTGTTTGACATCAACTTCGTCCCTACCCTGCAATTGATCGCCGAGCGCGGCTACCTGGAAACCATCGCCGCGGCCCTGCCGGCCACCCCCAGAGTCGCCGGTGTGCTGGCCAAGGCGCGCGCGCATCTTGCCAAACATACACCAACTATAACAACAGCCTGCTAAGCCATGGCGCCGGCCTTGGCGGGGATTTTCTCCACATCCTGGGGGCTGACCGCCGGCTGTACTTCCATTTCGGTCAGCACCTGGCGCATGAATTGCCGCGGATCGTCCAGGTGCCGGATGCGCTCATAGAGCGCCTGGCAGTGGTTGAGGCCGAAAAGATATTCCAAGAGTTTGGCCAAGAAGGCAAGAACGCTTCTGCTCGTGGACGCCTATGTGTTAGCATAAAGTTAAGATGAGATGAGGATTCGATGAGGCGTCGGAAAAGTATTTGCTTGTCTCTCGGCGCATGCTATCCCATGGACCATGGCCGATCTACCGTCGGCGCCGGAAGAGGAGTCGCAAATGCAGAAAATACTTAGAATGCTCTTATGGATGATGATGTGTCTGTCCCCGGCGGGCATTCCCGTCGCCGTTGCCGCCGGGGAACCGGCCGAGGTCCAGCGTTATGTCGAGCGCCGGGGCGAACACGCCAAGCCGGTGCTGTGGCGCCTGACCCACGACGACGGTTACCAGTTGATTTACCAGAGCCCCGAAGAGACCCACGTCACCCAAACCGATGCGGCGCTGCAAACCACCTCCTGGCACATGTCCAATGCGCTCAAAGAGATGGTGGTTCAGGCCACGCGGGAAGCAAACGCCATTGCCCTGCGCGGCACCTGCAAGGGTCAAGCGATCCAGGAACGTTTCGAATTGGACGCTGACCCGTGGTTCCAGGCCACATCCTTGTCCTTGAGGGACTTTGTGCGTTCGCCGGAGAACACCATCACCTTCTGGACCTTGCGGCCCGACACGCTCAAGCCCTTAAAGCTCACCGCCACCAAGGTAGCGCTGGAAACCCTAAAGACGGCCGATGCATCGGTCGATGCGCTCAAAATCGAGCTGCGGGCAACCGGCTGGCGGGCCCCATTCTGGAGGAGCCATTACTGGTTCCGGGCCTCGGATGGCCTTTTGCTGCGCTTCGAAGGCCAGGCCGGACCATCGCGCGCCAACCCGATTGTCATCGACTACACCGGTCCCGGACCGGTGGAGACCTCCTCGGCGCTGCTCCCCTTGTTTTCTCTTTGGCAAGCAAATCAAAATCTCGTTTTCGACTAATGCCATGCTAACAAACACGGCCTAGGCTCTCAGAAAATGAATGGAGGGCCTACGGCCGATGATCGCCAATATTCAATGCCCGCGCTGCCACGCCGA
>JBAQGR010000020.1:0-3599 GCA_049287895.1 Desulfatitalea sp. | reverse complement strand
GGCGGTATCCAGCCGGACAAGGCACCGGGCCATCTGTGCCTCAAGGTGACCATCGCACCGGAGAGCGAAGATGCGCCGGCCGCTCGGCAATCAACCCCGAAGAAACGGAAAACGGAAGCATGACCATCTCCAAAATGCTGATCGCCAACCGGGGTGAAATCGCCATTCGCCTCGCCCGGGCCGCTGCGGAACTGGGCATCGCCACAGTGGCCGTCTGTTCGGCCGACGATACGCGCTCTCTGCACACCCGGATGGCCGACGCATTGTTTATGCTGGAAGGCCTGGGCTCCGCGGCCTACCTGGATGGGAATCGGGTCATCGCCGCGGCCCAGGCCACGGGGTGCGACGCCATCCATCCAGGCTACGGTTTTTTGAGCGAGAACGCGGCCTTTGCCCGGCAGTGCGCCCAGGCCGGGATCACCTTCATCGGTCCTTCGGCCGAACTGCTCGATCTGTTCGGCAGCAAGACCGCGGCCCGCGACCTGGCCCAACGCTGCGCTGTGCCGCTGTTGCCCGGCACGGCCCAGGCGACCACCCTCGCGGAGGCTCGGGCGTTCTTCGACTCGCTGGGGCCCGATGCGGCCGTGATGATCAAGGCCGTGGCCGGCGGAGGCGGACGGGGCATGCGCCCGGTGCGCCAGGCCGCCGATCTGGCGGAGGCGTTCGAGCGCTGCCGCTCCGAAGCGCTCAAGGCCTTCGGCAACGGCGATCTGTTTGTCGAACAACTGCTCCGCCGGCCGCGCCATATCGAAATTCAGGTGGTGGGCGACGGCCGAGAGGTGATCCATTTGGGCGAGCGCGACTGCACCCTGCAGCGCCGGCATCAGAAACTCGTCGAAGCGGCCCCCTGTCCGACCCTTTCCCAGACCCTGCGCGAGCGACTCGCGGCCGCGGCCCTGGGCATGGCCCGGGAGGTCGGCTATCAGAGTCTGGGCACCTTCGAATTCCTCGTCGACGAGGCTGCTTTCTACTTCATGGAGGCGAATCCGCGGCTCCAGGTGGAGCACACGGTCACCGAGGAGACGACCGGCGTGGATCTGGTAGCCGCCCAGATCGAGATCGCCGGCGGGCGCTCCCTGGCGGATCTCGGGCTCCTGGACAAGGCGATCGCGCCCCAAGGTTGCGCCGTGCAGGTGCGCATCAACATGGAGAGCATGGCAGCCGACGGCACGGCCACACCCCAATCGGGGGTACTGAGCGCCTACCAGGCGCCGTCGGGCAAGGGCATTCGGGTGGACGGCTACGGCTATGGCGGTTATGCTACCCACCCGGCCTTCGACTCCCTGCTGGCCAAGCTGATCGTGACCGCGCCCGACTATGGCGCGGCCATCGCCAAGGCCCACCGCGCCTTGTCCGAATTCCGCATCGAAGGGGTGGCCACCAACATCCCCTTTCTGCTCCATCTGCTACGCCGGCCCGAAGTGATCGCCAACGATTTTCATACCGGGTTCATCGAAACGCACGCGGCCGAGCTGGCCGCCCAATCCCAGGACCACCCGCCGCGCTATTTCACCGCCGCGTCGCCGGGGCAGGGCAGACCGGCCGCCGAGCCCTTGCCGGCCGTGCCGCCAGATACGGTGCCCATTCATTCGGCCATGCAGGGATGCATCGTCTCCATCGATGTGCGCAAAGGCGATGCGGTCACCGCCGGCCAGAAGCTGGCAGTGATCGAGGCCATGAAAATGGAGCATCTCATCACCGCGGACCAGAGCGGATATGTGGTCGATATCTGTGTGGGGGCCGGTGATGCGACGGCCAAGGGAGCACTGCTGTTTCTGCTGGAAGCCGCCGAAGTGGCCGGTGCCGACAGCAGCGCCGAACCGGCCGCGGATCTGGACGCCATCCGGCCCGATCTGGCCGAAGTATTCGAACGCCACGGCTTCACCCTGGATGAACAGCGGCCCGAGGCCGGGGCCAAGCGGCACAACAAGGGCCGGCGCACGGCCCGGGAAAACGTGGCCGCGCTGTTCGATACGGGCAGCTTCATCGAATACGGCGCCCTGGTCATTGCCGGCCAGCGCCGCCGGCGCGACCTGGACGACCTGATCCGCAAAACCCCGGCCGACGGACTCATCGCCGGCATCGGCGCGGTCAATGCGGAGCGGTTCGGCGACGAAAAAGCGCGCTGCATGGTCCTGGCCTACGACTTCACGGTGCTGGCCGGCACCCAGGGATTGATGAGCCACAAAAAGATGGACCGCATGCTGCGCCTGGCCAACGACTGGCGGCTGCCCACCGTGCTCTTTGCCGAAGGCGGCGGCGGCCGGCCGGGCGACACCGATATGGATGTGGTGGCCGGCCTGGACCTGTCCACCTTCAGCCGCTTCGCTGCCCTCAGCGGTAAGGCGCCCCTGATCGGTATTGTGGAAGGGGCCTGCTTTGCCGGCAATGCGGCCCTGCTGGGATGCTGCGATGCGATCATCGCCACGCAAAGCGCCAACATCGGCATGGGCGGACCGGCCATGATCGAAGGGGGCGGGCTGGGGGTCGTCAAGGTGAACGATATCGGCCCCATCGACGTGCAGTCGCGCAACGGCGTCGTGGACCTGGCGGTGGCCGACGAGGTGGAAGCCGTGGCCGCGGCCAAAAAGTATCTCGCCTATTTCCAGGGAACGCTGCCGCAATGGGCGGACGTGGACCAGCGCCGCCTGCGCGGGCTGATCCCGGAAAACCGGTTGCGGGTCTACGATGTGCGCACGGTGATCAGCACCCTGGCCGACATCGATTCGGTCATGGAACTGCGGCGCTCATTCGGCCCTGGTATGATCACGGCGCTGATCCGCATCGAAGGCCGGCCGTTCGGCGTGATCGCCAACGATTGCGGCCACATGAGCGGCGCCATCGAGGCCGAAGGGGCCGACAAGGCCGCGCGTTTTATGCAGCTGTGCGAGGCCCACGGGCTGCCGCTGCTCTCCTTGTGTGACACGCCCGGCTTCATGGTCGGTCCCGAGGTCGAAACGCGGGCCCAGGTGCGCCACGTCTGCCGCATGTTCGTGGTGGGCGCCAAGCTGACGGTGCCCGTCTTCACCGTCGTCCTGCGCAAGGGCTACGGCCTGGGGGTCATGGCCATGTCGGCGGGCGGTTTTCACGACGCCTTCTTTTCCGCTGCCTGGCCCTCGGGAGAGTTCGGCGGTATGGGGCTGGAAGGCGCGGTCCAACATGGGTTCAAAAAAGAGCTGGCGGCCATCGAAGATGCGGCCCAGCGCGAGGCCACTTATAAATCATTGGTGGAGTTGGCCTACGCCCGGGGCAAGGCCATCAACATGGCCTCTTATATGGAGATCGATGCGGTCGTCGATCCGGCCGAGACGCGGCGCTGGGTCCTGCGCGGCTTGCGCTCCCTGCCGGCCGCGGCCCCGACCCGCGAGGGTCATGCGTTCATCGATCCTTGGTAGGAGCTCTTAAGAATACTGCGACCATTGGGGAAGTTGAAGAAAACAAACTGTTTCTTAGCACAAGGAGGTGTGGACATGGAGCGCATTTGGATGAAGAACTGGCCGGCGTTTATCCCCCAGGAGGCGAGCTATCCCAAAGGCAAAAAACCTGTTTTCGAGTATCTGCGCGACAATGCCCGGGCATTTCCGGAGCGCACGGCCATC
>JBAQGR010000019.1:0-1702 GCA_049287895.1 Desulfatitalea sp. | reverse complement strand
TGCTCTCCCAGCACGAGTATCTCTTCGACATCCTGCCGGTGATCGCCGTCACGCTTCAAAACAGCCCGGGCCGCCTGGCCGAGGTCGCCGGCCGCCTGGGCCGGGAAGGGATCAACATCAACTATATGTACGGCTCGTCGGCCGGTCCGGGCCAGGAGGGGCTCTTTGTCTTCTGCCCGGACGATATCGATCGCGCGACCCGAATCTTCAAGGATCAGCAATAGGAAACCACCGATGAACGCTTTTTTCCAGGGCATCGCTTATAATTTCAAAGGACTCAAACTGGGGCTGAGCAATGGCCGGCTGCTCATGCTCGGCCTGGTGCGCTTCGGACTGCTGGTGGTCATCACCGTCGCGGCCGCCGCCCTCATCCTGGCCAACTACCAGGAAATCCTCAACCTGATGTGGAACCGGCCAGAAAGCCTGTGGCTCGTCTGGCTCTGGCACTTGGTCTCCTGGCTGCTGGCCCTGATACTAACGGCCATCTCCGCGGTAGTGGGATTTTTACTGGCGCAGGTGCTTTTCAGTGTCGTGATCATGGACCGCATGTCCCAGATCACCGAACGGTTGTGCACCGGCGCGCTGCAAACCAATCCGGAGCTGCCCTGGTACCGGTATTTCTTCTACCTGCTGCGCCAGGAGATTCCCCGGGGGTTCCTGCCTGTGCTCATCTCCCTGTTGCTGCTGGTGCTGGGGTGGTTTACGCCGCTGGGCCCCGTACTCACCGTGCTGAGCCCTGTGGCCGCCGCCCTGTTTCTGGCCTGGGACAACACCGATCTGGTGCCGGCCCGCCGCATGGAACCGTTCGGCCGGCGCTTTGCCTTGTTGCGCCGGCATCTCGGCTTTCATCTGGGATTCGGGGTACTCTTCCTGATACCTGTACTCAACCTTTTACTGCTCTCGTTCGCGCCGGTGGGAGCCACGCTCTTCTATATGGAGCAGATCGACCTCCCGGCGAAGAAACCCTGACGAAGAAGCCGGAACACCGGTCGCCGCCAAAACGCGGCGCGGAGAGGTGAAAGGCCGCCCTTGAAAAACCATTACTTTGAAAGACTAAAAAAGCGCTGGACCAAACTGGAAAGCCATTTCCTGCCCACCGATCTGCGGCCGAGCGATCCGCTCACCTTCTGGCAGGAGCGCATTCTGTTCCTCATGTGCTTTATCGCCAGCGCCCTCGGTCCCTTCTCCCTGGTTCCCTCCATCCTATTGGCCTATTCCGAAGGGCGGATCAGCGTCATAATCCTGGACTGCGCGGCCTACCTCACCATGCTGGCCGCGTTGTTGGCCCGCCGGTTGTCGCTCAAAGCCCGTGGCTATCTGGCCTGTCTCGGTTTATACTCCCTGGGCGTCGGCATTTCCGTGTTGCTGGGCTTGAACGGAGCCGGCTACATCTGGCTGTTTGGCGCTTCTGTGATGATGAGCACCATCGTCGGTCTGCGCGCGGCCATGTGGACCCTGGTGCTCAATGCCTTCACCCTCGGCACCGTGGCTGTGCTGATCTGGTTCGGTGTGTTGGATTGGGCCCTGACCCTTGAACATGCCCTGGAAAAATGGATTGTCTTGATGGTCAACTTTATGCTGCTCAACGCCTTTGTCACCACCACCACGGCGTTTATGCTCAACGGCTTGAAACAAACCCTGGCCGGCGAACAGCGCATCAGCGCCGACCTGCGCAAAAGCGAGGAGCGCTACCGCATCGTCG
>JBAQGR010000018.1:0-6717 GCA_049287895.1 Desulfatitalea sp. | reverse complement strand
CCGGACGGCACGGTATCGGAAACCAACACAGCCGGCCTGCTGATCATCCAAGGCCGGGAAGTGATCCGGCCGTTATCCGCTGCCGTGCTTCCCGGCGTGATGGCCGCCGCCGCCTGCCGCCGGTTGGCGGCGTGGGGCTACACCATCGTTCGACACACCGTGCGGCCCGAAGAACTTCTTTCCGCCGGTCAGGTGCTGGTCGCCAACGCCCTGATGGGTGCCGTGCCGGTGGTGCGGGTGGATGATACCCGGCGGCCCGCCGGCAGCGACCTGTGGCAGCGCCTCAACATGTGCCTATTTCCCGGATGGACCATAGAGGCTCCCACCTGAACCAGTTTCGCCAGATCTTGCCATATTAGCAGGATTTGCAGTAGGGTGGGATGATCTTCGTGGAAGACAAATCGTCCGCGTACGATCAGTTGTGCCGGCGGGCCACTAGAACCCGTCAACAGGCGAAGAGGCCTCACACGTATGATGCCACACCACCAAAAGGAAATCAGCGCCGCCCTGCGCGATCCGCAATTTTATCCCCATCCAGTAGACCACGTCGAATTGCGCGAGACCCATATCTCCCTCGTGGCCCTAGCGGGAGAATTTGTCTACAAAATCAAGAAACCGCTGGACCTGGGCTTTCTCGATTTTACTTCTCTGGAAAAACGGCAATACTACTGCCGCCAGGAGGTGGCCCTCAACCGCCGGTTGAGCCGCGATATCTACCTCGACGTGGTGACCATCACCCGGGACGACCGCTATCACCTGCAAGGGTCTGGAACGGTGGTGGAGTATGCGGTAAAGATGCGCCGGCTGCCCGATGCGGCCGCCATGGGCCGCCTGCTGACCGCCGGCCGGCTGGAAGAGGCCGCGGTGAACGCCCTGGCCCAGCGCCTGGCCCGTTTCTACGCCGAAGCCCGCCAGGATGGGGAGACCGCCGCGGTCGGCTCCTGGGCAACGGTGCGGCGCAACTGCGAGGAGAACTTCGCCCAACTCGAACCCCATGCCGGCGCGGCCATCGACCGGCGGCGCTTCGATATCGTCCGGGCCGCCACCCGCGCCTTCTTATACCGGCGCAAAACGCTGTTCGACCGGCGCATCGCGGATGGCCATATCCGCGATGGCCACGGCGACCTGCGCAGCGACCATGTCTACTTCCACGGCAATGAAATCCAAGTGCTCGACTGCATCGAGTTCAACGACCGGTTCCGTTTCGGCGACGTGGCCGCGGACCTTGCCTTTCTGGCCATGGACCTTGACTTCATCGGCTTTCCCGCCACCGCCGATGCCTTTCTGACGGCCTACGTGGCGGCGACCGGAGACAGCGATCTCTACACCCTGATCGATTTCTACAAATGCTACCGGGCCATGGTGCGATTGAAGGTGAATTGCTTCCGCCTGGAGCAGGTCGCTCCGGGGCAACGTCTCCCGCTGGCGCAGGAGATCCGGCGTTACGAGGAGATGGCCTACGGATATGCTTTGCGCTACTCCCGGCCGGTGCTGTGGTTGGTCTGCGGCATGCCGGCCACGGGCAAAAGCACGGTCGCCGAAGCGCTGGCCAAGCATTTGGATGTGGCGGTGCTGCAATCGGATGTGGTCCGCAAGGAGCTGTTCGGCTACAAGGCGCTGGAGGCCCAAGTCAACCCCTTCGAAGAAGGCATCTATTCCAAGCACGCCTCGGGCCTGACCTATGGCCGGCTGCTGTTGCTGGCCCAGGAGCAGTTGGCGCAGGGCCGCGCCATCATTCTGGACGCCACCTTCGGCAGCCGCCGGCGGCGGGAAGAGGCGGTGCGCCTGGCCCGGGACATGGATGCCGGAGTGATCTTCATCGAATGCACTTGTTCGGAAGCGACGATAAAGGCCCGCTTGGCCGCCCGGGAGTCGCGCCAGGGGGTTTCGGACGCCCGCCGGCACCATTTCGAGCAGTTCAAGGCCGCATTCGAACCCCTGGACGAGTTGCCCCGGGAGCACTATCTGCGTATCGATACGGAGGAGGCCGCGGAAGGCAACATGCCCAAGATCCTGGCCGCGGCGGAGCGGATCGGGCACGTCTAGAGGAAACGCCCTTCTCAAGGGATAGCCACGACGATTTTGCCGCGCGTGTGTTTGCTCTCCTGCTGTTGATGCGCGGCAGCGATCCGCTCCATGGGAAATACTTCGTGGAGGATGGGTTTCAACCGCCCTGCAACGCACCATTCGGCGATGGCGGCCAGATCTTGGGCATCGGCATGAACGATGACCAGCTTGGCCTTGGGGCCGGAACGCGACTGGGTTTGCTCGATGGCAGCGAAGACTTCGGGCCGCAAAACCGTGGAGACGTAAATCCCCTGGGGGGTCAGGATCGGCCGAACCGCGTCGAAAAGATGGTTGCCGAACACATCGAAGAACAGATCGAAGGGTTGCCGGCTTTCGGTGATGGCGGTGGTACGGTAGTCGATGCAGGTGTCGGCGCCCAGTTGCCGCAGGAATTCATGCTGCCCGGCGCTGCTGATGGCGGTTACCGAGGCGCCCAAAATTCTGGCGATCTGCACGGCCATGCTGCCCACGCCGCCGGAAGCGCCGTTGATGCAGACACGCTGACCGGGTTGCAAACCGCCTTCGTCGCGCAAGGCCTGCAGGGCCGTCAGGGAGACCAGTGGCAGGGCGGCCGCCGCTTCAAACGAGAGAACCGGGGGCGCGGCGACCAGTTGGTTCGTGGGGACGACGACATACTGGGCACAGGTTTGGCCGTGCCAGCCATCGAGCATACCGAAGACCGGCGTGCCTGGGGCGATGGCGTCGACCCGGTCGCCCACGGCGGCTACTTCGCCGGCAAAATCGAAACCGGTCTGCATGGGAAACTGCTGGCCCGTAAAATGTTGAAAGCGCCCCTTGCGGATGAACGTGTCCTTGGGGTTGACCGCGGCGGCCCTTACGCGCACCAGCACCTGGTCGGCCTGGGGTGAGGGCGTGGCGATATCGGCGATGCGCAGCACATCGACACCGCCGTAAGAATCGAAGATCACTGCTTGCATGGCGCGCTCCTTCCTATAAATGGATGGCTCGAATAAACGCAAGGACCCGCTCGGCCACCACTGCGCGGGCCTGCTGATGGGGAGTGTGGCGGCAGCCGGGGATGACGGCGGCCTCGGCGCGGCCGCCCACCTGGGTGGTGATGGCGCTGAGTTGCTCCAGAGTGCCGTACTCGTCGCCATCGCCTTGCACGGCCAGCACCGGGCAGCGCACCTGGGCCAGCAGCGGCACGATGGTCCAGGTGGAAAAATCGTCGGCCAGCCAGGTGTGTGCCCAGCGCCAGAAAAGGGTCTCCACCCCTGGTCCGTGGTATTTTTGCAGTCTGGATTTCAAATCGCCGTGGCCAAAGGCGTCCACCGCCCTGCGGATGCCCGCGCGCGTCGGTTCGTCCACGAATACATGGGCAGCCTCGGTGACAATGCCCCGCACGGACGTGCCTTGTTGCGCGGCCAGCATCAGGGCAAAGGTGCCGCCGTCGCTGTGGCCGATGAAAAGAGCGTCGCGAACACCACACAGGGAAAGCACCCGGGGCAGTACGTCCAAGGCTTCCCGGCGCAGATAATCCACATCCGCATCGCCGGACGGCAAAGGATCGGAAAGCCCGTGGCCCTGGCGGTCGTAGAGCAGGGCCGGCAGGCCGCTGGCGGCGGCAATAACCTCGGGAAAATCGCCCCACAAGCGCATGCATCCCAAGCCCTCATGCAAAAAAACCAGCACCGGCCCCTGGGATGCGACCGCGCCCTTCGGCACAATGCGCCGGGCGGCCAGCCGCACGTCGTCAACCTTCACCTGAAACTCCTGGATGAAGATCGGTGCTTCGCTGGATGGGCGCATAGAACCTTCCGGAGTGGGTCCGCGTCCCCTATTGGTGGCGCAGCAAGATCCTTAAATAGCGCACGCTGGAGAGCACGAGCGCCAGGCCGATACCGATATACAGCACAGCCAGATAGGGTTTGGGAATGGCCGAGTGGCGCAAAAGGATTCCCAGGGCGATCATGGCAGCGACATTGAGATAGCTCTTCCAGGTCATGAAGGCGAACAGGCAGCGCTTGCCCTCCATGGGCAGGATACGGGCAAGGTTCTTGTCCACGATTTTCAGAAACCCGAAATGGTGGATTACCAGGGCCGCGGCCGCGCCCAGGGCCACCGGCATGATCACGCCTGGGCCGGGGGCGTTGTGCAGCCACCCATAGGCCAACGCGAGCAGCATGCTCCCCACTCCGATCCACATGAAGGCCGCGAGGAACAACAGGGCGGATTTGCCAACGGCCGGGCGTATTCTGCTGATCTTACCGGTCATGGGTAAGAGTTTCCTCTGCGCAACCGCGTCTACTGATCGGCTGCGACGGCTTTTTGGCGGAGTTTCTCGCTGAACTTGCTCCGCTGGATAACGACCCGTTCATGGGTGCCTTTGCTGATCGTGTCCACACCGTCGTGGGCCTCGATCTCAAAACGCAGGCGCCGGCCCTCCACGGCAACGATTTTGACATGCGTCGTCACGCGCATACCCGGAGGGGTGGCGGCCAAATGGCTCACGGCGATGTGGGTGCCCACGGTTTGCTCCTCGGGCCACTCCAGATGCGGGTTGACGGCCTGGATGCAGGTCCACTCGAAAAGCCCCACCATGAAACCGGTGGCCAGCACATTGGGCATGCAGTGGAACTCTTCGGCCTCGGGATAGAGGGCCGGCACTGTTTTGGTTTCGGGGATGCGAAAGGTAAAGGTGTGTTCAATGCCTGGCGTGAGCGATGATTTCATCATGGCCTCCAATGCAACGGTGATGGTTTGCAAGTCATTTCAAGAGCCCCCGGCTACAGGCCCGGGGGTGTTGCTTCCGGTCGGCTGCGGGAACTGGGTGGTGCGGTCCGTTCGGTTACACCACAAACGATCGAAAACAGCAAACATCTTATTGCCTTGAAACAGGATCGGTTTTGCGCTAACTGGAAGACCATCCTCGATTCGTTCTGAAACGACCCAAAACCAACGCGAATAGGAGCAGATATGCAGGCACTTCGGACAGACGCCGTGACCGGCGCATTCGGCTATTCGGGAAAGTACATTGCCCAGCGCTTGTTGGATCATGGCCGCAACGTCATGACCTTGACCCACTCGCTCCACCGCGCCAATCCTTTCGGGGAAAGAGTAAAGGCGCACCCGTTCCATTTCGATCACCCCGGAAAGTTGGCCGAGTCGTTGCGGGGCGTAGCGGTGCTCTACAACACTTATTGGGTACGATTCAATCATAAGCTCTTTACCCACTCCGATGCCGTACAAAATACCCTCGCCCTTTTCGCGGCAGCCAAGGCGGCCGGAGTAGAACGCATCGTCCACGTCAGCATCACCAACCCTTCGGAAGCATCTCCGCTGGAATACTTCAGCGGCAAAGCGAAATTGGAGGACGCCTTGATCGCCTCAGGCATCTCCTATGCGATTCTGCGCCCCACCGTCCTCTTTGGAAAAGAAGATGTGCTCATCAACAATATCGCCTGGACCTTGCGGCGCCTGCCGGTCTTCGGTGTCTTCGGCCATGGCCGCTATCGCCTGCAACCCATCTATGTCGACGATCTGGCCGAGCTGGCGGTCCAACATGGATCAAAACGTGAGAATACCATAGTAGACGCCATCGGCCCGGAAACCTTCACCTACCGCGAACTGGTCCAGACCGTCGGCGACATCATCGGCAAGCGCCGCCCCATCGTCTCCGTTCCGCCGTCTGTAGGATATCTGGCAAGCCTGATCATGGGCAAAATCGTAAAGGATGTCCTGGTCACGAAAGAAGAGATCGAAGGCTTGATGGCCGACCTGTTATACGTTCCCTCTCCGCCCGCTGGAAAGACGAAACTAACCGATTGGGTGCGCAAACATTCCGATACCTTGGGCTTGCACTATACCAGTGAGCTCGCCAGAAGGATCGATCGCGCATCGGCCTACAAGAGCAATTAACTTTGGGGAGTTGACCCAAGTCAATGCGCCAAGCTGCAATCTCTGACAATTTGGCGATCGTGCATTATCGTAGGTGATCCCATCGGTCGCGGCCGATGGGCGCCACATCCAACATCGCCTGGGAAGGAGGGCCTTGGTATGAAAAAAATCGCCATCTTCAAAGAGGGTAAATTCAGCGAGCGCTCGATGACCAATCTGCTGGTGCATGAGTCGCCCTACATGAAAGTGATGAATTTCAACATCAGGGCCGGTCAGATGCTGCCGCTGCACGCCCACGACATCGAGGGCGAAGTGAGCATTACCGTGCTGTCGGGCAGCGGGGAGTTTCTGGGCAAGGACGGCGTGACCCTTCCGGCCGAGGTGGGCGATGTCCTGGTGTGCGCCATCAGCGAGCCCCACGGGGTGAAGGCCACGACCGACCTGCGCATCATGGCCACCATCGCGCCGCCGATCTGATGGGAGCATCGTCATGCGTTTTGCGCAGGTACGGCGCACCAATACCATCTTATACTGCCGCCGCTGGGCGGAGACAGTGCAATTCTACCGTGACGTGCTGGGACTGACCGTCCGCCATACCACCGACTGGTTCGTGGAGTTCCAAGTGGCCGGCCAGAGCTTCGTGAGCATCGCCGACGCGGCCCGCACCACTATCCCCGCGGCCCAGGGCGCCGGCATCACCCTCTCCTGGCAGGTGGTCGACCTGGAGGGTTTTCACCGGCACCTGAGCGACCACGGTGCGGCCCCCAGCGCGATTACTACCCGTTGGCGCGC
>JBAQGR010000017.1:0-10570 GCA_049287895.1 Desulfatitalea sp. | reverse complement strand
GGCCTTGCCGATATCGTGCAACAACGCGGCCCACAAAAGCACCCGTTTACTGCGAATTTCCTGGTAGAATCGCTGCCCCAGGGTGTCGCGTTCTTCGTCTTTTGCCGTGCCGATCTGTACGAGCAATCCCACCGCGAGCAGCAGGTGGCGTGCCACCGGGTAGAGATGGTACTGATCGAACTGAATGCGGTTGACCAAATCTTTGAATTCAGGGATGTAACGCACCAGAAACCCGGTATCCAGCATGGCGTAGAGCGCATTAAACTCGGTCATGGGTCGCGCCAGCACACGTTCGAACGCCTCGGCCACTTCGGGCGAGCGCCGGAACCACGCCTGGGAGACCACATCGGCGAACTCCCCGATCAAGCGGCGTGCTTCAGCGCTCAACGGCGCCTTGTGCACCGCGCTCTCCACGAAGATCTTCACCAGCAAGAGAGGATCGTTGAGGACCGCCTCGGGCGAAACGAAGTTGAGCATGCCGCGGTTGAACTTGAGCCCCGGTACTTCGGTGGTTTTCAGAGCCTTGTTCTTGCGTTTGAGACGCTTGCGCTGGTCCAGCTCATAGATAAAGACACTGTAGCACTGCTTGATGAACTCCATGTGGCCATGCAGATCGCCCAGCAACCGCTCCACCGGCAGATGACCGTTGATTCCCTTGATCTCCATCGCCTCGGCCAACCGGGTCTGGTGCTCCAGGTGCAACTGATCCAATTTGCGTCCGATCAGCAGATGCAGTTGATTGCGCACCGACCAGACAAAATCGAGCGAGCGGCTCAGCCGCTGATACTCGTCACTGGACAGGTACCCGTAGTACTCCAGGTCGCGGGACTGCTTGACGTTCGAGTGAATCCGGGCGATCCACAACATGGTGTGGTAGTCGCGCAACCCGCCCTGCCCCTCTTTGAGATTGGGCTCGAGCAGATAGGCGCTGTCGCCGAAACGGGCATGCCGCTCCTGGTTGGTCTCCACCAGCCAGTTGATAATCTGGGCCGGCTTGGGGGTGAGCAGCTTGACCCGCAGCCGATCCATCAATTGATGGTAGAGCGGTGACATGCCGCACACGAAGCGGCCGTCCAGAAGTGCGGTGAGCACCTCCATGTCCTGACGGGCCAGTTGGATGCACTCTTTGATCGATCGGGTGGCATGCCCCACCTCAAGCCCCATATCCCACAGCGGATAGATGATTTCGCGCACCAGAGCCTCGGCCTCGGCCGGTACCTTATTCTCGAACAAAAAGAGCAGATCGATGTCCGAATAGACGCACTGCTCGGATCGGCCATAGCCGCCCAGAGCGATCATGGCATAGGGGTTGCGCATGATCCCCATCCGCGGCCCCACCGTGCTGTGGGCGAAGCTGAATAAGAAATACTCATCCACGGCCGCCGCATGGGCTTTGAGAAAATCCTGTGCAGAGAGCGTGGCCACCATGGACAACAGCTGCTTGCGCCGGGCTTTGAAGGCCTCGGTGGGCGGCGTGCTTTCCATGGTATCGGGCAATGGCATCATGTGGCTGAGATCCCCCTGACCGCCATTCCCATTCAGATGCAACGGGTCCGGTGGCGCCGTAAAGAGTTGCTGGATATAACGCAATAGATGTGCCACGGCGCTAATTTCTTAAATTTTGATTTGTTTTCATATGGATGGATATTGTGCCCAATTTTCAAAAACATCGAGAGTATATACAATTTTGTCTTTTATATGGCTTGCAAAGAAACATTTTTGTCGGGTCGCGAGCGAATCATTAATTTTTCAGCGGTTTTCCGGGCATTGCGGCCGGAGGTGGAGATCCCCAACCCTCCGGCCGACCCTGTGCCGCAAATCCCGATGCCGGAACTTACGCCTGTCTCACCGCAACAGCCGCGCCCACGACACCTTTGGAGGCAGCCGGATCACTGACCACCCCAACGATCCCGCCATGGCTTGCGATGCCGAAGTCGGGGTAGGCCACTCCGCCGTGTTCGGCCATATCGAGACCTTCAAGCTCTTCTTCGGCCGATACCCGCAGCCCGACAGTTTTGTCGAGCAGTTTGAACAACCCATAGGCCAAGGGGAACGTCCACAGGAAGCAAGCGCCGATCCCCAGCAACTGGACGCCCACCATGTGAAGACTGGTGCCGGTCATATTAAAGAGACCGGCCGCCAGGGTTCCCCATACGCCGTTGACAGCGTGCACCGAGATGGCGCCCACGGGGTCGTCGATTTTGAGACGATCGATAAAAATAACGGCGAACACTACCAGAACACCGCCAATGCCGCCGATGATGATAGCGCTGCCAGGGGTCACATTGGCACAGCCGGCCGTAATCGCTACTAGACCAGCCAGCGTACCGTTGAGGGTCATTCCAATATCGGGCTTGCCAAACTTGAGCCATGAAGTGAACAGGGCCGTACAGGCGCCTGCGCAGGCCGCCAGATTGGTGGTCACGAAAATGATGGCGATGCTCTTGTTGGCCGCGGTGGTGGACCCTGGGTTGAACCCGAACCAACCGATCCATAGAATGAAAACCCCCAGCGCGGCCAGGGTCATGCTATGGCCCAGGATGGGTTTGATGGAACCGTCCTTGCCGTATTTTCCCAGCCGCGGCCCGAGGGCGATGGCGCCCGCCAAGGAGGCCCAACCACCCACCGAGTGCACGACCGTGGAACCGGCGAAATCGATGAAACCCAACTTGCCCAGCCAACCGGCACCGTGAAAAAGGTTGCCCCAGGCCCAACTGCCAAAAATCGGGTAGATCACGGCACTGATGACGGCGCTGTAGATCAAGTAAGAAACGAATTTGGTGCGTTCGGCCATAGCGCCCGAGACGATGGTGGCTGCCGTGGCCGCGAAAACCACTTGGAACATCCAGAAGGCCAGCACCCAGGGGTCGCCGTCCGGTGTCCAGTCGCTAAGGAAGAAACCGTCGGTACCGAACCAGCCGGTGGTAGTGACGCCGAACATCAATCCGAAGCCCACGGCCCAGAAGGCGATGCTGCCGACACAAAAATCCATGAGGTTCTTCATCATGATGTTGATGGCGTTCTTGGCCCGTGTAAAGCCGGTCTCCACCAGGGCGAACCCGGCCTGCATGAAGAACACCAGGGCGGCCGCTATAAGCGTCCACATAAAGTTGGCATGGGTCTGCACCAGGTCGATGGCCTCCTTGTTGCTCATCGGTGTGGGGTCGTCCGCCCAGGCCGCGGCCACACTGCCCCCCAGTAGTAGCAATCCAATCCCTATCAGCTTCATCGGTTTCATCGCTTTTACTCCTTTTCTATCATTTTCACTTCAAAACTGTTTGTGTAAGATATTTTTTGCGGCCCCGCCCGACCTGCTATCCACCAACCTTCAACTTTCTTCTTTTCACTTTCTGCTTTGATCTAAATCGCATCTTTCCCCGACTCGCCCGTGCGGATACGCACCGCGGTTTCAATGGGGAAGACAAAGATCTTCCCGTCGCCCACCTTGTTGGTGTTGGCCTTTTCGGTGATGGTGGCCACCACCTTGTCGGCCATGTCGCTGGGCACCACGATGTCGATCTTGATCTTGGGCACAAAATCGACCTGATACTCTGCGCCCCGGTACACCTCTTTATGGCCGCGCTGGCGGCCGAACCCCTTGACCTCGCTGATGGTCATACCTGAAACGCCCAACTTGTTCAGGGCCTCCTTGACCTCGTCCAGCCGAAACGGCTTGATGATCGCTTCAATCTTTTTCATTTCCATACTCCTGATAGTTAATAGTAACTTCCGGCCCGATCGCGCTTCTGGGTATATGAGCAAGGGGTGTGCCACAAGCCATAATCATCATTATTTAGCTGTATTTTATATGTAATTCGTTTTTGTTAAATACTCATTAAATCAATCTAAAAATACATTATTGTAGTTTTAAATGCCTAATTCAACGTTTTCGTATGCATCGGACCCTATTTGCCCACGCGCTATGACCCCATGCCAGAGTCGCAGGAGGTGCAACGATTTAAGTATGACTCTTAACTATTCAAAAATCGGTTCCAGGTATCGACCACAAAACGGCGGGGCTGTTCGAAGCGGTCGTTGGCCACATGGGCCGATTGCTGGGCCAGATTGAGGCGGTGCACCATGGCCCTATAAATAAGGTAGGCCCGGCGCAGACGGAAGGCGGTCGGGTTATCCAGGATACCGGCCTCGTTGAGAGCTTGCAGCAGGCGGACATTGTCGGTCCAACGCACGATAGCCGGATGTCGGTGGGCGTAGCGCAGCACCAGATACTGCACCAGGAACTCGATATCGAGGATGCCGCCGGCCCCTTGTTTGATGTCGAATTGGGCGCTGACCGCGGCTTTTTGCTCTTTGCGCAGCCGCTCGCGCATGTCAGCGACTTCATGCCTGAGCCGGTCGGCATCCCTCGGCCGCGTCAGGGTTTCATGGCGGATGGCCACAAATCGCGTCTGCAGGGCCGGATCGCCGATTATGGCCCGTGCCCGGATCAGGGCCTGGTGCTCCCAGGTCCACGCCTCGCTGCGCTGGTAGTCGGCAAACCCCTCCACGTGGCTGACCAGCATGCCTGAATCACCGCTGGGGCGCAGCCGCATGTCCACCTCGTACAACACACCGGCGCCGGTAGGGGTGGTAAGCAGATGCAGCACCCGCTGACCCAGTCGGCTGAAAAACTGGGCGTTGTCCAAGCTACGCGACGCCCCGCTGGTGCTGCCCGGTTCGGCGGCGTGGACAAACACCAGATCCAGGTCCGACCCATAGCCCAGCTCCAGGCCGCCCAGCTTGCCATAAGCGATCACGGCAAAGCCGCGTTCGCAGCCGGCCTGGCCCAGGCTGCAGGCAGGGGCGCCATACTTTTGCCTCAGCTGCTGGAAGCACAGATTTACGGCCGCCTCCAGCACCACTTCGGCGATATCGGAGAGATGATCGCTGACCTTCATCAAGGGCAACACATGGGTGATATCCGACGCCGCCACCCGCAACACGTTGACCTGCTTGAACACGCGCAGCGTCTCCATCTGGTAATCCAGATCGTCGGCGTCGATGCCGGCCAGTCGTTGGGTCAGCTCCTCTTCGATCTCCTTGCGCCGCGGCGGCCGGTAGAGGGTGCGCGGGTCCAGCAGCTCGTCCAGCAACACCGGATGGAGACCCAGAAAGGTGGCGATCCACGGACTGGCGCCGGCCAACTTCACCAGATGGGTCAAAATAGAGGGATTCTCCAGCAGCAGAGCCAGATAGGAGGTGCGCTGCTGGATGCTACGGATCATATCGAGAATGCGCCCCAGCACCAGATCGGACTGTGTGGCACGCCCTACGGCCAGAAGCACCATGGGCACCAGCCGGTTGACCCGTTCGCGTCCGACGCTGCTCATGGAGTGCAAGCCGCGGTCCTCCTTCAGGGCCGCCATCTGCCGCAGAACCTCGCTCGGCACTTGGTAGCCGATACGGCGGAGCAAAGCTGTTTGCTGCTCCTTGTCGGTCACTCCCTGCCAGAGCCCTTGCAGTTGCTTGAGAGTTTCCGCCTGGGGGTCGGTGACCCCGTTCTCTTTGATCGGTGCCAGCAGGTCGTTGAAATGGGCGTGGACCCGCTGGCGATGGTCGTCAAGATGCGTTTCGAAAGCCGCCCATCCATCGAAACCCATGGCGGCCGCCAGGCGCAGCCGCGCCTTGGCATCGACGGGCAACAAGTGGGTCTGCTGATCGGCCCACTGCTGCAATCGATTTTCCACGGTGCGCAGAAAAACATAGGCCGCATCCATGGTGGTGCCGACCGCTTCGGGGATGTACCGCTTTTTCACCAGCACCTTGAGCACTTGCTGGATCGGACGAATCTGGAGGCCCGATTCGACCCCGCCGCGGATCAATTGGAACATCTGGCCAAAAAATTCGATCTCGCGAATACCGCCCGGTCCCAGCTTGATATCGTCTTGCATGCCCTTGCCGCGCACCTCCATGGCAATCCGCCCTTTCATCTCGCGCAAGCTGTCAAAGGCGCCGTAGTCCAAATAGCGGCGGAAGATAAAGGGTTTGAGCCGGGCCAGCAACTGGTCGCCGGCCGCGTGGTCACCGGCCACCACGCGGGCCTTGATCAGAGCGTAGCGTTCCCATTCGCGCCCCTGCTCCTGGTAGTAATCTTCCAGACGGTCAAAGATCATGACCAGCGGCCCGGCATCCCCATAGGGCCGGAGCCGGGTGTCCACCCGGAAGACAAATCCGTCGGCCGTGGGCGTGCCGATGGTCTGGATCAGATCCCGGCATAACCGTGTGAAAAAAGCCTCGTTGCTGGTGCTCCCTTGGATACCGCCACTGGTTTGGCCTTCGGCGGCATAGGCGAAGATCAGATCCACGTCCGATGAGAAGTTCAGTTCGTTGGCCCCCATCTTGCCTAATCCCAGCACCACCAACCCCACGGGATACCCCGCGGCATCGGTGGGCCGACCCCAGGCAGCCGCCTCCCGCAAATAGAGATGCGCCACGGCCGCGCCGATGGTGGCGTCGGCCAACCCGGAAAGATCGTCCAGGGTTTGTATCAGATCGGCCCAGCCGCAAATATCCCGCAGGGCAATGCGCACCATCTCCCTTTGGCGGAACGCCCGCAGCACCTGCATCACATCTTCTTTGGCCAGGCCGGCCGCCTGTTGGGCCGCCGCGGGATCATCGGCATTCCATCGGGATGGCGCCTGGCCAAACCGATCTTGCCAGCATCGGCTCAGCCGCTGTGACACTCCCTGGGGAGCGCCGTCGGAACGCACGTCGCCGTCTTGCAGCAGATCCGGCACAAGCGCCGGGTGACGCACCCACTGCTGGGTGATAAAGTCGCTGAAAACCAGGGCCCGCTCGAGACAAACCTGATCCGAACCCATCTCGGGAAAGACCAGGCCTTCGCGAAGGAACGCCTCCCGCACGGCCTGCATGCGGGCAAGGGCATCGGCCTGCAAATCGGGTGGCAACGGGGGCATGCGGATTCCTGTTCGGGGGTGTTTTGAATTTCGCCCTATCGCGGATGATCGGAAAGAAACCGGGGGGCGAACTCAGGATGATTGGCACGTATTATGATAAAAAACCGCCTGCGCGCGCCCTTGTCTCCTTGATAGCAGAAAACGATTTGGGGCGACAGCCCAATTTAAAGGCTGCGGGCACGGCGTGCGCTATCAATTTTAAGTTTTGGTTTGAATTTCGGGCAATGCTCTTTTTACAAAATTGTAAATCAGAAGGGTTGCCGACATCTCCAAAGAGATGCAATGGGACGCTTTTTTGGTATGGACTTTCCAGGTCGATATCTGTTAGGAAGAAGGGTTTTTCTACTTGACGGGGCCGGCGTGTCCCAGAAGGATCGCTCACGCTGCGGAGCCCCGCGCAAGCGCATTTCGGCCTGAAAAGGAAAGTAAACCATGTGTCGCTTATTTGCCATAACCAGCAAAACGCCGCTCTCCCCCATGGTGGCCATGGAGGCCATGGACATCATGCGCGAAGGCCATGACGGTTCGGGCGTGGGCCTTTTTTTACGCGATCTGGCCGGCCCCTTCGATGAGATGAAAGAGGCCCCCATTTTATCGGGCATCTTCACCGAGGCGGGCATCAAACGCCTGGATCGTTACATGATGGACCTGGGTTTCATGACCAAGTACAAGATCTCCATCAAAGTACCCAAGGTTCCGCTGCCCGGAACACCCCGCCGGGATCTATACCTGATCCGGGCCTATGAGTATCCCGAAGGGTGGGAAACCTTGCCATTCCAGGAGCTGGGCCGGCGTCTGCTGAGCATCCGGATGCAACTGCGCGATATGGGCCAAAAGGAAGAGGACATGATCGTCTTCTCGTTCTGGCCCGATGTGATCATGATCAAGGAGATCGGCGACCCCATGCAGGTGGCGCAGCACCTGAACCTCGGTCGCAAGGAGCTGCAGGCTCGGGTGATCATGGCCCAGGGGCGCCAGAACACCAACTACGCCATCAACCTGTACGCCTGCCATCCCTTCTTCATCGAGGGCTACGCCACCATGACCAACGGCGAAAACACCGCGTTCGTGCCGATCCGCGAGTATCTGCTCTCGCGTGGCGTGCTGGGCTACACCGGTTACCAGTCCGATTCCGAGGTGTTCACCCACATCCTGCACTTTACCTTGCGCCAGTTGGGATTGGGGATCGAAGCCTATAAACATATCATTACCCCGTTGCAGGAAAACGCCCTGGAGGCCCATCCCAACAGTGCCTTCCTCAAGCAGTTGAAGCAAAGCTGCCGGCAGTTGACCATCGACGGACCCAACTGCGTGATCGGATGTCTGCCCGACCACAGCCTGTTCATGGTGCAGGACCGCAAGAAACTGCGCCCCGGCGTAGTGGGCGGAAAGCCCGGCTGCTGGGCTTTCTCCTCGGAAATCTGCGGCTTGGATGCAGCCATTCCGGATCGTGACAAAAGCAAAGATTTTCAACCCATGCATCTGGACACGACCATTGTCGGCCCGGATCGCCAGGAGATCAGCATATGCTCCCAAACCGACCCATTACCCCTTCCACGCTGAGCGTCAAGGATCTGCTCTGGCAGATCGCGTGGAGCAAAGAGAAATGTACACTGTGCGGCCGCTGCACCTCGGTGTGCCCGGTCAACGCGATAGAGCTGGGCGTCTTCCGCAAACGCACGCTGACCACGGACCTGGCCTCGGCCACGCCGCCATCCAACGTCTATCAGGTGTACCACGGCATCCGCCAGAAGACCGATCCGGCCTATGCCTGCGTGGGATGCGCCATGTGCAACCTGGTGTGCCCCAACGATGCCATTATCCCCATGCGCACCGATGAGGCCGACAAGCTGCGTTTTCACATTAATCGGGGCGGGTCGCCGCGCAACCGGGGCGGCCGGCGCAACGTGCCCGGCGGCATTCTGGATCAAATCAAGTTCATCCGCATCTCCATGCTCACCGACCCGGCCCTGGATGCCGGCCGGCACGAGTTCGAACTGCGCACCCTGCTGGGGCGCGTCTTGCCGCCCGAGGATAATATCAAGTTCTACAAGGAAAATGGATGGATTCCGCCGGTACGCGAAATCTACCCGCTGCTCATCGGCAGCATGTCCTTCGGGGCCTTATCGCCAAATATGTGGGAAGGGCTGCAATTGGGTGTGGCCTACCTGAACGAAGAGTTGGGCATGCCGGTGCGCATGTGCACCGGCGAGGGCGGCTGCCCGCCGCGCCTGCTGCGCAGCCGCTTTTTGAAATACACCATCCTGCAGATCGCCAGCGGCTATTTCGGCTGGGACGAAATCATCCACGCCCTGCCGGAGATGAAGGAAGATCCCTGCGCCATCGAGATTAAGTACGGCCAGGGCGCCAAGCCGGGCGACGGCGGCCTGCTCATGTGGCACAAGGTCAACAAGCTGATCGCGGCCATTCGCGGGGTGCCGACGGGGGTGAGCCTGCCCAGTCCGCCCACGCACCAGACCCAGTACTCCATCGAAGAGTCCGTGGCCAAAATGATCCAATCGATGTCCATGGCCTGGGGCTTTCGCGTGCCCGTCTATCCAAAAATTTCCGGCACCTCCACGGCCATGGCGGTGCTGAACAACCTGACGCGCAACCCCTATGCCGCGGGATTGGCCATCGACGGCGAGGACGGCGGCACGGGCGCGGCCTACAATGTCTCCATGGACCACATGGGCCATCCCATCGCCACCAATATCCGCGATGCCTACCAGAACCTCGTCAAGCTGGGCAAACAGAACGAGATCCCCCTGTTCGCCGGCGGCGGGGTGGGCAAAAACGGCAACCTGGCGGCCAATGCCGCGGCCCTGATCATGCTGGGGGCCAGCGGCGTACAGATCGGCAAATACATCATGCAGGCCGCGGCCGGTTGTTTGGGGTCCGAGTCGGACCGCTGCAACATCTGCAACATCGGCCTGTGCCCCAAGGGCATCACCTCCCAGGACCCGCGCCTCTACCGCCGCCTGGATGTGGACATGGTGGCCGAACGGGTGGTGGATGCGTTTCTGAGCTTCGATACGGAGTTGAAAAAGATCGTCGCGCCCCTCGGCCGCTCCACGGCCCTGCCCATTGGGATGGCGGACGCACTCGGCATCAGCGACTATCATGCGGCGGAGAGGTTGAATATCAAGTACGTGGTGTAAAGATGGTTTTAAGTCTGAAATTCGCAAACAGTCCGAGAACCGTCCCTCCCGCGAAAGCGGGATTCCAGAACTCTACAAAATGACTGGATCCCCGCCTTCGCGGGGATGACAGGAACGGACCTACTGAGATTTCTTACTAGTTCATCAAGGCTAGGAAAAGCATATGAGCAACCAAGAGTACTTAACGATAGCGGGAAAAGAAAATGGCGTCCGTATCGAATCGCGGGTGCTGGAAGAAAAAATACAGGCCGCCGTAGCCCAGGGGCAAACCCACTTGACCATCGAGGCCTATGGCCAGCAGGGTATCGGCGGACGGCTCTGGCGCGCGGGCGACCAGAAGGTACATGTCCGGATCAACGGCCCGACCGGCCAACGTGTGGGCGCCATGGGTTTTGCCAATACCCAGGTCGATGTCATGGGGCCCGCCTCGGACGATGTGGGTTGGCTCAATGCCGGCGCCACCATCGTGGTCCACGGCAACGCAGGCAACGG
>JBAQGR010000016.1:0-5177 GCA_049287895.1 Desulfatitalea sp. | reverse complement strand
GCCACATGGCCCCTTTATCTTCCGGCTTGTACATCCTCGGGATACGTTGCAACCACCTTTTGCTAAAACCCTCATCCCCGGCCGACGTGGCCATGAGCGTGTCTGTGGAATTATGCGAGATCAATGGATCGGAAACCTTTATCCATATCAACTACGAAAATACACGCCTGGTGCTTCAAGATGACGGCGTGCATCAGTTTAAAATCGGACGGGAGATCACGGTTTTCGTCCACCCCAGCCATTTTTTCGTATTTGATCCCAAGGGCAATCTAGTGGCATCTCCGGCTTAACGCCGGTTTGCCGGATTGAAGGGATCAGAATCGTAGGGATAAGGAGTCATGCGGCATGGCGTGCATCGACATGCGGGAAGTCGCCCACAGCTACCTTCCCAAAACCCAGAAGCTTGAGCACTATGCCTTAAAGCGCATTCACATGGCCTGGGAGGACGGCGGCGCCTATGCCCTTCTGGGGCCGTCCGGCTGCGGCAAGACCACCCTGCTCAACATCATCTCCGGGCTGCTCAAGCCCAGCCAGGGCAAGGTGCTATACGACGGCAAGGATGTGACCGGTCTTCCGCCCGAGCGGCGCAACATCGCCCAGGTGTTTCAATTTCCGGTACTCTACGACACCATGAGCGTGGCTGAAAATCTGGCCTTTCCCTTGCGCAACCGCGGTGTGCCCGCCGAACAGATCAAAAAACGGGTGGCGGAAGTCGCCGACATGCTCGAACTGACGGCGGTCTTGCATCGCAAAGCAGCCGGATTGAGCGCCGACGCCAAACAGAAGATCTCCCTGGGACGCGGATTGGTACGCAGCGATGTGGCCGCGATTCTCTTTGACGAACCGCTAACGGTCATCGACCCGCATTTAAAATGGCAACTGCGCCGCAAATTAAAAGAGATTCACGAACGCTACGGCACCACCATGATCTACGTGACCCACGATCAGGTCGAGGCCATGACCTTCGCCAATCAAATCGTGGTCATGTACGAGGGCGAAGTGGTGCAGGTCGGAACACCCGAAGAGCTTTTCGAGCAACCCAAGCACAAGTTCGTCGGTTACTTCATCGGCAGTCCGGGGATGAATTTTCTCCCCTGTCGGGTGCAAGGCAATATCGCCGAGGTAAATGGCGCGGCCGTTCTACTGGACGATCATACCGCCGAGCTGGTGCGCAAGGCCCAGGGCACATTGGAGCTGGGCATTCGGCCCATGCATTTGACGGTGAGTCCCGAGGCCGTCGACGGCGCCCTGCCGGCCGACGTGAAGGCCGTCGAAGATCAGGGCAGCTGCAAGATCGTGACCCTGTCCTTGGGCGGTCACATACTTCGCGCCCGACTGCCCGAGGAGCAGCAGCCGCCGCAACAAAAAGCCTGGCTGCGCTTTCCGCCCGAGTGGACGCGCCTTTTCGCCGACGGGCGCCTGGTCGGATAGTTCACTTACCACCCTTAACCTTCTCCAAGGAGCCGCCAAATGGAGAAATGGGAAGACAACCGCGCCTGGTTTCTGGTTCTGCCGGTCTTTGTGATTGTGGCCTTCAGCGCCATCATCCCCCTGATGACCGTGGTCAACTACTCGCTCCAGGATATCTTCGGACCGGGTCAAGCCGTATTCGTGGGCACCGAGTGGTTCAAGCAGATGCTGTCCGACACCCGCCTGCACGATGCGCTGTGGCGACAGTTTCTCTTTTCCGGCCTCGTCCTTTTGATCGAAATCCCTCTGGGAATCCTGATTGCCTTGGCCATGCCCAAAAAAGGCTGGACCGTCTCGGCCAGCCTGGTGACCCTGGCTATTCCCCTGCTGATCCCGTGGAACGTCATCGGAACCATTTGGATCATCTTTACCCGGCCGGACATCGGGCTTTTCGGGGTGGGGATCAACAGCCTGGGCATTCTGGACGTACCCTTCGATCACACGGCCCGGCCGATCTATGCCTGGGTCACCCTGATGGCCATGGAGGTCTGGCACTGGACCCCGCTGGTGGCGTTGCTTTGCTACGCCGGCTTGCGGGCGATTCCCGAAGCATACTACCAGGCCGCCCGCATCGACGGCGCCTCGGCGTTGGCTGTTTTTCGCTACATCCAACTGCCCAAGATGCGCGGCGTGCTCACCATCGCCGTGCTGCTGCGTTTCATGGACAGCTTTTTGATCTATGCCGAGCCCTTTGCCTTAACCGGCGGCGGCCCCGGCAACACCACGACCTTTCTCTCCATTTATCTGGTCAAGCTGGCCACCGGCCAATTCGATCTGGGGCCCGCGGCGGCCTTCTCGCTCATCTATTTTCTCATCGTCTTGCTGTTCAGTTTCATGTTCTACCAGGCGCTCCTGAACGTCGGCAAAGGAGAGAAGCGGTCATGAGAATCAGAAGAATCAGAAAAAGATCCATCGCCCTGTCGTTCTACTTCGTGCTGCTGGCCATCCCCATCTACTGGATGCTCAATATGTCCTTGCGCACCAACGCGGACATCTTCGCTTCGTTCGCCCTCTATCCTTCGCATATCACCTTCGCGAACTATCTCAAAGTCTTCACCGACTCCACCTGGTATTCCGGTTACATCAATGCCATCATCTATGTCAGCATGAACACCGTGATGTCCCTGGCCTTCGCCCTGCCCGCGGCCTATGCCTTTTCGCGTTACAAGTTCCTGGGCGATGGCCAGATGTTCTTCTGGTTGCTGACCAACCGCATGGCGCCGCCCGCGGTCTTCCTGCTGCCCTATTTCCAGCTCTACTCCACCGTGCAACTGATCGACACCCATATCGCCGTGGCCCTGGCCCACTGCCTTTTCAACGTGCCCCTGGCGGTCTGGATCCTGGAAGGGTTCATGTCCGGCATTCCCAAGGAGATCGACGAAACCGCTTTCATCGACGGCTATACCTTCCCGCGTTTTTTCATCACCATTTTCATCCCGTTGATCCGCGCCGGCGTGGGCGTCACGGCCTTCTTCTGCTTCATGTTCAGCTGGGTCGAGCTGCTCTTCGCCCGCACTCTGACCGTCACCGCAGCCAAGCCCATCGTGGCCACCATGACGCGCACGATCAGCGCCACGGGACTGGACTGGGGTCTGATGGCGGCCAACGGCATTCTGACCATCGTACCGGGCGCCCTGGTGATCTGGTTCGTGCGCAACCACCTGGCCAAGGGTTTCGCCCTGGGCCGCGTATAGGGAGGCAGGGACCATGACGCTCCAATGGATGTACTGGACATTGCCGACGGCCATCTTCTTCATCACGATCTTCGCGATGATCGGCGGGATGCTTGTTTGGGAGCTGGTATCGCCGACCATCGAACGCAGTGGGTTCCTGCGGGTCCCGACCACCCGGGGCACGCGTTTTTTCATCGGCTTGCTGGGTACCGCCTATATCCATCTGGCCTGGATCGGCTTTACCGAGCTGAGCCTGTGGCCGGCTCTGCTGCCATCGGCACTCTGGATGTTCATTGTGATGCGCTGGGGGTAAAAGAAGTTCAAAAGTGGAAAGTGCACAAGTGCCAACTTGTTTAAACAGAGGATGCGCTTCAGGGCGCCCGGCGCACAAGGCCTTCCCGCCGGCGAAAGCGAGCGGCATCCCCAAATCCACGCACGAAGGCCAAAGGAGGAGAGCTATGACAGGTGTGATGAACAAATGGGTGCCCAGGACCATGATCCTGGGGTGCATCGCGGTGCTTTTGTTCGCGCTGGCCGCCGGTCCGGCAATGGCCGACACGGCCGCGGCCAAGAAGTGGATCGACACGGAGTTCCAGCCATCCACTTTGACCAAAGATCAGCAGCTCAAGGAGATGGAGTGGTTCATCAAGGCGGCCAAACCGTTCAAGGGTATGAATATCAAGGTCGTCTCCGAAACCATTTCGACCCACGAGTACGAAGCCAAGACCCTGGCCAAGGCGTTCGAAGAGATCACCGGCATCAAAGTCTCCTTCGACCTGATCCAGGAAGGTGACGTCATCGAAAAACTGCAAACCCAGTGGGCCTCGGGCAAGAACATTTACGACGCCTGGATCAACGACTCCGACCTGATCGGGACCCACGCCCGGTACGGCTTTGTGGTACCCCTGTCCGACTTCATGGCCGGCGAAGGCAAGGATGTGACCCTGCCGACCCTGGACGTGGACGACTTCATGGGCAAGTCCTTTACCACCGGCCCGGACGGCAAACTCTACCAACTGCCCGATCAGCAGTTCGCCAATCTCTACTGGTTCCGTTACGACTGGTTCAACCGCCCGGACTTCAAACAGAAGTTCAAAGAGATCTACGGTTATGAACTGGGTGTGCCGGTCAACTGGTCGGCCTACGAGGATATCGCCGAGTTCTTCACCGAAAAGGTGGGTGAAATCGACGGCAAGGCCGTGTTCGGTCACAACGACTACGGCAAGAAGGCTCCGGATCTGGGCTGGCGGTTCACCGACGCCTGGCTCTCCATGGCCGGCGCCGGCGACAAGGGTATTCCCAACGGCAAACCGGTAGACGAATGGGGCATCCGTATGGAAGGCTGCCGACCGGTGGGCGCCACCGTGGCCCGCGGCGGCGACGCCAACGGACCGGCCGCCAAGTACGCCCTGCGCAAGTACATGGAGTGGCTGCGCAAGTACGCCCCTCCGGGTGCTCTGGGCATGGACTTCTACACCTACCTGCCATTCCTGGCCAACGGCACCGTGGCCCAACAGATCTTCTGGTATACGGCCTTCGTGCCCAGCATGGTCGCCCCCGGACCCACGGTCAACGCCGACGGCACTCCCAAATGGCGCATGGCCCCCTCGCCCCACGGTCCCTATTGGGAAGAGGGCATGAAGCTGGGTTATCAGGACTGCGGTTCCTGGACCTTCATGAAGAGCACGCCGCTGGAACGACGCAAGGCTGCCTGGCTCTTCGCCCAGTTCTGCGTTGCCAAAACCACTTCGCTGAAAAAGGCCCACGTGGGCTTGACCCCCATCCGCGACAGCGACATCAAACATCAATCGTTCACCGACCGCGCGCCCAAACTCGGTGGCCTGGTGGAGTTCTACCGCAGCCCGGCCCGCGTGGCCTGGACCCCCACCGGTGTCAACGTTCCCGATTATCCCAAGCTGGCCCAACTGTGGTGGCAGAATATCGGTGAAGCGGTTTCCGGTGAAGTGACCGTCGACAAAGCCATGGACAACTTGGCCGAGGAGATGGACAAAGTAATGGAACGCATCGCCCGCT
>JBAQGR010000015.1:0-14155 GCA_049287895.1 Desulfatitalea sp. | reverse complement strand
CGGCTGGTTTGGGGCATCCCTTTGTTGTATGGCTACATCTTCACGGTGTGGACATTGCTGATACTATTGGTGAGGATTGCGGCCGACGCCCATCCGAAGGCACGCCAGGATCACGACCCATCGCCATCCCCATAGTCCCTTTGTCGGTAACATCCACGGTTTGCATGGATGTTTGCGTTCATATGGCGATTCCTTTTTCACCACACAAATAGGGTTATGCTGGCCACCGAAACTATTATCTTCGTCTCCATATGCTACATCGGCGCCTTATTCGCCGTGGCCTACTATGGCGATAAACGTGCTGATGCCGGCCGCAGCATTATCAACAACCCTTATGTCTATGCCCTCTCCATGGCGGTCTACTGCACGGCCTGGACTTTTTATGGCAGCGTGGGCCGCGCGGTGCGCTCGGGACCGGCCTTTCTGGCGATTTACATTGGCCCCACCCTGATGACCACCCTGGGATGGCTGGTGCTGCGCAAAATCATGCGCATCAGCCGCGTGCACCGAATCACCTCCATTGCCGATTTCATTGCTTCGCGCTACGGAAAAAGCATTCTGCTGGGTGGCGTGGTGACGATTATCGCGGTACTGGGAATCGTGCCCTACATTTCCCTGCAGCTCAAAGCCATCTCCACCAGCTTTCAGATCCTGAGCAACCCTCAGCCCGATTATGCCGTCAGCAGCATCCGCAAGATGCCGTTCTTCCAAGATACGGCCTTTTACGTGGCCTTCCTGCTGGCGGCCTTTGCCGTGCTTTTCGGCACGCGCAAACCCGAGGCCACCGAGCGCCACGAGGGGTTAGTCGCCGCCATCGCCCTGGAGTCGCTCACCAAGCTGGTGGCCTTCCTGGCAGTCGGGCTGTTTGTGACCTTTGTACTCTATGACGGTTTCGCCGATCTGTTCGGCCGCATGCGCAACCGTCCGGAACTCCACGCCTTGCTGACCCTCGGCCCCCGCGTGGGCGATGCCTATATCGATTGGTCGGTCTACGTCTTTCTGAGCATGCTGGCCATCATCCTGCTGCCGCGGCAGTTCCAGATCGCGGTGATCGAAAATGTGGATGAGGAGCATCTCAAGAAGGCCATCTGGCTCTTTCCCTTATACATGCTGGCCATCAACATCTTCGTGCTGCCGGTGGCCTTGGCCGGCATGCTGCATTTCGGCGGCCAAACCGTGGACCCGGACACGTTCGTACTGACGCTGCCCCTGGTGAACGGACAAAAAGCCCTCACCCTGCTGGTGTTCATCGGCGGCATATCGGCGGCCACCGGTATGGTGATCGTCGAAACCATCGCCTTGTCCACCATGATCTGCAACAATCTTGTGATGCCCCTGCTGCTGCACATTCCGGCCCTCAAGTGGTCCAGCCGCACCAATCTGAGCTCCTGGCTGGTGGCCATCCGCCACGGTGCGATCATCTCAGTGATCCTGTTGGGCTACATATACTTCCATCTGACCGCCGAATTCTACACCCTGGTCTCCATCGGACTGGTCTCGTTCGCCGCCGTGGCCCAGTTTGCGCCGGCCCTGTTGGGGGGCCTTTTCTGGAAAGGCGGCACGCAAAAAGGGGCTTTGTGGTCCTTGATCCTGGGCTTCGCTGTCTGGGGCTACACCATGGTGCTGCCCTCCCTGGCCGCAGCCGATGTGCTGCCCCAGTCAATTATTCACTCCGGACCGTGGGGCATCCGCTGGCTGAGGCCCTTTTCACTTTTCGGCCTGCAAGGCTTCGATCGCGTTTCCCACGCCGTCTTCTGGAGCCTGTTGGTCAACACCGCCACCTATATCGGCGTATCGCTTTTCAGCAACCCGTCCGCCCTGGAACACACCCAGGCCCGAATGTTCGTGGATGTGTTTCGCTTCTCTTCCGAAACCGACGAGTCCCTTGTCTGGCGCGGCACCGCGTTGGTCCCCGATTTGACTTCCCTGTTAGAACGCTTTTTGGGCAAGGAGCGCACCGAAGAGGCGCTCTCCCAATATGCCCAGAGCCATAACCTGGATTGGCGGCAGTCGTTGAACGCCGACCCGGGATTCGTCACTCATGTGGAAAAGCTGTTGGCCGGCGCCATCGGATCGGCCTCGGCCCGCGTCATGGTGGCCTCGGTGGTCAAGGAAGAACCGCTGGGTGTTCAGGAAGTCATGGACATCCTGGATGAAACCCGCCAGGTGATCACCTACAGCCAGGAGTTGGAAGAGGTCACCGCCGGGCTCAAGGCGGCCAACGAGAGGCTCAAGGAGCTGGACCGCCTCAAGGATGAGTTTATCTCCACGGTGTCCCACGAGCTGCGCACTCCCCTGACCTCCATCCAATCCCTTGCCGAAATCCTGCGCGACTACCCGGACACCAGTCAGATCGAGCAGCACAATTTCCTGGATATCATGATCAACGAGATCCACCGCTTGTCGCGTCTGATCAATCAAGTGCTCGATTTCCAGAAGATTGAATCGGGCAATATGCAATGGCAGATCGAACCGGTGGACATGGTGCAGGTGATCCAGGATGCCGTGGCCGCTACGCACCAGTTGGTGACCGACAAACAGATGTGTCTATCGCTGGCACTAGCGCCGCACGCAGTACCCCACATCGGGGGCGACCGCGATCAGCTCATCCAGGCCATGGTCAACCTGATCTCCAACGCGGTCAAATTCTGCGAGCCGAGCACAGGAAGGATTCTCATTAGTCTTTCCCAAGAGCGCAACCAGCTGAAGGTCAGCGTGCGCGACAACGGCGTCGGCATCAGCACCGAAAACCAAAATGCCGTTTTCGAGCAGTTCCGCCAGATCACCCAGCCCACCGGCCGCGGCCGGCCCCAGGGCAGCGGGCTTGGCCTGGCCATCACCAAACGCATCATCGACCACCACAAAGGCCACATCTGGGTGGAGAGCCGACTGGGCGAAGGCGCCACCTTCGTCTTTTTACTTCCGGTTCTGATGCCCATTGAAAAACTGCAGACGGGGGTAAGAGGTGGGATGTGGAGAAATGTTTTTAAGATCCAACGGGACGCGAAGAGATAGCTGCGATGAGTAGCGGGACGTCCGGCGGAACTATCCGCCGACGTTCTTGAGGCCTTCGGGGGCTGTGGCCATGTTGAGGATCTCGTGGTAGGTCCGGATACGGTCCACGTATTGGACGGCTTCATTGCCGCGGGCGTATCCGTGCGTGAGTTTTTGATAATACTTCTTCTTTTGCAGCAATGGCAGCGTCTCGCGCACCGCGCTCCAACTGTCGGGGGACTTACCCAATTCAGCGGTCAATTGACGCGCGTCCTGCAGATGGCCGAAGCCGACGTTATATGCTGCCAGGGCCATCAGAGTGCGGTCGGGCTCAGGCACTTCATCGCCGACCAGCCGGTGCAATCGCGCCAGATAGCGAGTGCCGGCATAAATCGACTCCTTTTCGGCCATGCGATCCTTCAGTCCCAGCGTTTTGGCCGTATCCAGGGTCAGCATCATGATGCCACGCACGCCGGTAAAACTTCTCGCCTTGGGATTCCAGTGGGATTCCTGATAGGCTTGGGCCGCCACCAGTTGCCAGTCCAGGCCATGCTGCCGGGCGGCTTCCTCGAAGTGACCCTGATATTTGGGCAACCGGTCGAAGATACGACGACGATAGCGGGAGAGATCGACATAATCGAAATCTTCCAGGTGACCGTAGTAAAGACTGACCAGGCCGGCGACAGTCTCCTGGGTGGAAGTCATCGCAAACCACTGCATTACTGCCCGCTGAAAGTGCTTGTTGCGTGGATTCATGGCCCAACGCAATTGCTGCGTGTCCCCAAGATTGAAGTGAACCACCAGTTCGGGATAGAATCGGCGGTTCATCGCCAGGGTGTTGGATTCGACGACGGTGAGGGGAACCGATTGGTTCCAAACCAGTTGCAGCATCTCTTCGCTGCTGTATTCGGACAAGGTCTGCCAATGCAGGTCGCCATACTCTTCTTTCAGGCTCTTGAGCTGATCGAAACTGGCGCTGCTGCCGGGAACCCAAAGCGGCGTTTGCACCAGATCTTTAGCCTCGGTAACGGCAGGCCCCCCGCGCCGGCCCACCACCTGGGCATTCACATCCAAATAGCCCGGCCCCAGGGCGACCATGCGGGCCGCCGGACGGCCGAAGGGTGTGCCGGCGGCGATGATATCGCCTTTGCCCTGAAGCAGCGCTTCCACCATTTCGGCTTCATCTTCGATGAGAATCGTACGCAGGCGCAGGTTTAAATGGTCGGCAAATGCTTTGACCAGTTCATACTCGAATCCGGCGGGTCCGTGAGCGGCTTCAAAATAGCAGGCTTCGCTATTGCGGGTGATAACTACCAATTCACCGCGGGCCTTGATAACCTCCAGATCGTTACGCAAAAATGCACTCTCGCAGGCCGCCAGCGCGACCGTGCACACTAGAGCACCGATCAGGAGCCTGATTTTTAAGTGTATTCTATGCATCGTCTCTTTATAGTTTTCAATTGGCCCTCGATCAAAAAAAACAGTGTATAGCCGCCAAAAGCGTCTGAACTATCGTTCACGACAACATATGGGCTGCAAAAAAGGCGCCAGCAATCCCAATTTTCGCAACTTTGCCGGCCTATGGACTCGATTCGCTATCGCTTCAGGAGGTTAGAAAACTGAAGCTTATTGGACACACTTGTACCAAGATAGGGCACATTTGGTAATGCGCAACCCAATTTTGTAACCTATTGGTAAAAAATGTGCACAATACAGCTTCAAGCGGGAGGCGCGATGAGCTTCATGAACAGCGCAACCAATGGCTGCGTGGTGAAAAATCCGTTTGATCCCAGAGTGTTCTACTAATGACGGGGCCGGCGGCCCCGCGCGTGTGCACGCGCCGCGAATTACTGCCCCTTTTTGTCACCCTTTTCCAGCCCGCGCCATTTCTCCAACAATCGCAGGGCATTGTCCATATCCTGCCGCGCCTTGGGGTGATTGGGATTCAGGGACAGGGCCTTTTTCCAGGCGGCGACGGCCTCTTCCAGTTCTTCGTTGAGGAAGTGTTTGACCCCTTTGCGATAGTATTCTTCGGCCCGGGCGTTGAGGCGGCCTTGAGCCTGGGCCAACAGCTGGGCCGTATCATTATAATCTCTGCCCAGGACCTTAAGGGTTTCGATAGCCCGGGCCTCATTGCCTTGATCCAAATACTGCTTACCCAAAGCGTAGTGGGCCGCGTCCGAGAGCGTTCGGGCCTTTGGGTTGGCGGGATCTTCGGAGAGCACTGCATCACATATAATGATGGTGCCTTCAAAGGCTCCCTGGTCGAACTGCTCCTGGGCCAGGCGCAGCTTGTCATCCGACGCTTGAGCCTGAATTCCCTGCTGAGCCTGTTGCATGGCCCGGTCGCGGCCCTTGAAGTTCGGGCTGACCTTCTTGAGCAGCTCCTGGGCCAGATGGTACTGCTTTTCTTCCAGCAATAACATCCCCTGCCCAAAGCGGGCCGCGTCGTTCAACGCCTGGATCTGAGGATGGCCAGGGCTTGTTTCGCTGATTCGGGCCGCTATGGCCAACACCTCGGTGTAGTGTTTTTCATCCAGGGCCTGCTCGGCACGCGCGAGCTGTGCTTCGATTTCGCGGCGCGGCAACAGCTGCCGGTCGCTCAGGGCCGGCAGTAAAAGCAGGGTGTCGATCAACAAGGGCTTTTTCGGGTCCAGATCGTTGAAATAGGCAATAATCGCGGCTTTGCTCGGATCATTGTAGTGACCGGTGGCGATTTGGCCATATGATTCGCCCCGCTGAACGGTGTGGGTTTCCTGATTTGGGCCGCTCAAACGCTTCGTCAGGTAGTAGAGCGCCCGCGCATGGCCGGGGTCCAGACGCAAAGTGATCAGAAATTCCCGTTGGGCCTTATCCATCTCGCCGGCCTGAAAATGGTCGATTCCTTTTTTGTAATGGCGCGCAGTGGCATCGGCAATGGCGCGCGTCAGTCTTTGCATCGACTCCGCCGCCTTTGCATTCTCGGGATCTTGCGCGGCGACAACACGCCAGGCGAGCAAGGCCGGTTGCAGGTCACCCTGCTTTTCGAGCGTGGCGGCTTTCTCCTGGTAATGATCAATGGAACGCGCCGCGGGCGATTTTTCTACGTTAAAAACGGATTGCAGGGTAGCTGTGCATCCCGATACCATGAGGAGCAAAAGCATCAGAAGCGTATGCCGCCAGCACCTTTTCATTGCAGCTCCGCCGCGCTAAAGGTTGTGATCTGTTGGCCGAATCGCGCCGCCTGGTCCTGGCTGGCGATAACTGTACGGCGCACTTTGAAATTATGCACGAAGAAGGGATTGCCGCCGTGCTGGAGGGTAAAGCCGGCTTGGTAGCCGTATTTCTTCAGCAACGCGATGACCAGATCGTTGGTTTCGCCGCCCGGGTAAGCAAAATAGCGGCACGCGCTTTTCAAATTGTCGGTGATGGCTTTTTGGGATTGGCCGATCTCCTCCTCCACATTGCGGATGTACTCTTCAGCGCCGGTTTTGGAAGTACTTTCGGTCAAGCGCCGCGCCGTGACGCCGGTGCTGCCGACATCGAATCCATCCGCAACCATTGCGGACAGCTCTTTCCAGGTCAGGCGCTTGGCTTTACCGATCTGACCGGTAGGAACGAAAACCGCCGCCGTGAAGCCGTTGCGCTTGAGAATGGGATAGGCGATGTCATACACCCAGCGTTCGGCCGAATCGAAAGTGATGACAATGGCTTTGGGCGGCAGTGAGTCGGTCAGGTGGAAGAAGGCCTCCAGCCGGTCCAGCCCTACGGTCGTGTATCCGTTTTCGCGCAGAAAGCGCACTTGCTCTTCGAAGGTCTGGGTCGTCAGGCCGTGTGTGGCTCTATTTCCAGGGCCGATTTTAGGGTAGCAAAGGATGGGCACGGTTTGGTAGCCGTCGGCGCGAAGCCCGCCATAGGCCGTGGGCTTCAATGGAATCACCAGGCGTTGACCCGCTACGGCGTTCTGGATGCCGTTGTAGTCGGCGATGCGCCACGCCGCGTCGCGATCGCCCAAGTAGGTCGCGGCCAGGCTCTCCAGGGTGTCCTGAGCAGTAACGGTCACCACTGCCAGATGTTCGTTCTGGATCACGGCGGGCGAATCCGGCGGGGCCAACAACCGGCCGGTGCAGCCGACCGCCGCGGCCGCCCAGAGCACCATCACGAGGAGAATGCGTACAAGGTTATTCTTTTGCATGGGGTTGGTTTTGAATCCGAAGGACCCTGAACACCTCCACCGGCTCCGACCGGCCCTTGATCGGTTGGGGTCCAAGGCTCTGGGTTTCGATCATCGCGCCCAGTTGCGCCTTGACCTGCGGACTGACGATTACTTCGCCGGGACCGGCGAAGGCGTTCAGCCGCGCGGCCAGGTTGACGCTGTCGCCGATGACGGTGTACTCCATTTTAGACTGTGACCCGACATTGCCGGCCACCACCGGGCCGGTATGGATGCTGATCCCCACGGCCGCCAGCAGTTCATTGCCATCGGCGCTCTGCTTGCGCAACTCTTCTTGCAGGTACATGGCCGCGCGCACCGCGCGCTCCACGTGGTCCTGGCGAAAGACCGGCACGCCGAAAACCCCCAGAACCGCATCGCCGATGAACTTGTCGATGTACCCACCGAATTTGATGATGACCCGGGTGGCCAACTCCAAATAGGTGTTCAAGGCTTCCACCACCTGCTCAGGCGCCTTGGCCTCGGCAAACGCCGTGAATCCGCGCACATCTCCGAAAACAATGCTGGCATCATTGCGCGTGCCCTTAAGCCAGGAGGTTTCCGGATTGGCCAGGATCAAGTCCAGCACTTCACTACCCACATATTTGCCGAAAGATTTCTGGGTCATGGCGTTTTTCCACAACTCCTGACCCATGCGGTTGAAGGCCGTGCCCAGATTGCCCAGTTCATCATTACGTTTGATCGGCACGCGGTATTGGTAGTTGCCCTTGGCGATCTCCTGGGTCGCCCGCACCAATTGGGAGATGGGGCGCGAGAAGCGAAAGCCGTAGCCAACGGCGACACCCAGGCCGATAGTGATGATGGCCAGCGTGATCAACACCACGGAGATGCGCTCCCGGCGCACCAACTCTTCGATGAAGTCCACGGAAATGCCCACATGCACCTCGCCCAGCAGCTTGTCCTTGAAGCTAATCGCGCGGTAGAGATCGATCAGCCGCTCTCCGTCGGGCCGATTGTAACTGTAGTAAATCACCTCATCCTGTTGGGTTGTGTCCGGCTTTTCCACGAAATGTTTGAACGGCACGCCGATCAGGTTGACATCGGTGTGGGCCTTGATCAGGTTGTTGGGTCCGACGATCAGAGCATAACGCAATCCTTCGACCCGCGCCGCCTCCTTGATCAGGGTGTTGAGCCGCAGGATATCATCTTCCAGCAGCGGAATGGGCGCGTTATTGGCGAAGTAATTGAGACTGACCATACCCAGGCGCACGCTCTGCTCGTAGAGACGATTCTTTTGCTGGCCGAGCACCACCATGCTCAGCGTAAAGATGGTCAACACGATGATGAAGGTTGTAGCCACCGCCATCTGAATCCACATGGGCAGCCGCGGGTGGGGCAGACGTTCGAAATAGGCGCCATACTTATAGGAGAGCCGTTCGCGGATATCGTCGGCCAGCGACGTGACTTCGATCTGGTATTCGGCGTTGATGGTGCGGATGATGTCCGCTTCGTCGGCAAACCCCTGTTCTACGATCACCTGGCCCAAACGCACGGCGCGCCCTTTTTGCATTAGGGTTTCGCGTTGGGCATCCAGGGCGCTTTTAAGCTGAAACTCCGTGATGATGTTGTTGCGCTTGAGGACCTCACCGATGAACAGGTCGTCGCGCGTCACCTGGCCGCGCTGGAATCGGCTGCGCACCCGATTGAAAAATGCGCCTATGGAACGAAATAGATACATCATCGCCAATCGGACCTGTCGGATAAGCGGTTGCGCCAGACTTCTCTCTATAAAAATCGATCTATCTCTGCCGTTGGGAACACTATAGAGGCATAACGCTTTGTTGTCAAAAGGAATGGCGCTGCTGGACAAGGCCAATACGCCTGTTGGATGTCGCCTGTTCAGACCTTCTCGCTGCGGCATTCCCGCTTTTCCCTTTTACAGTTCGAATCAGTGCTTATAGTGGTGGAACGTTTCGCCTACCCAACCAAAAGGAGAACACCATGATCAACAAAGCCGAGTTATGCGAAAAAATTAGGGAGATCTATCCGGACATCGGCCAATGCGGCATCGATCTGGATGTGGCCTATGACGACGACCAGGAGCGCTGGGTGGTCCAGCTTCATAAGGACAACCATCACCTGAAGACCTATCTGGAGGAGGGTGACGCCGAGCTGTGTCTTACCGGGCGTCAATGTATCGGCCTGGGGATCGAAATCAACCAGTTGCGCGATAGTGTCGACCGGATGCAGTAGTATCGTTCGCGCCGCAAAGCGCTGGTTCGACGGCGGGAATCGTGGTATGGTGCCGAATCGCTGGAGAAAACAGGAGAGCCATGGCCTTGAACCCAAGCGAACAACAGTTTCGAGAAGAACAGGACAGCATGGGCCCGGTTCGGGTGCCGGCCGAGGCCTACTATGGCTCCCAGACCCAGCGGGCGGTGGACAACGGAATGCGCAGCAGAATGAAGCCGCCCATCGCTCTCATCCATGCCCTGGCCCTCATCAAGCGTTGCGCGGCCGAAGTCAACAGCCGCTTGGGCCTGCTTGAGCCTCGACTTTCCGAAGCCATCACCCAGGCCGCCGAAGAAGTGATGGGCGGACGCTTTGACGATCAGTTCGTGGTGGATCTGTTCCAAACCGGATCGGGAACCTCGACGAATATGAACATGAACGAAGTGCTCGCTTCCCGGGCCAACGAGATTCTCACCGGCCAACGGGGCGGCCGCGACCCCGTGCATCCCAACGACCATGTCAATTTGGGCCAGTCGAGCAACGATGTGATTCCCACGGCCCTGCATGTGGCCTCGTCCAGGACCATCCACGGTGTACTGCTGCCGGCTCTGTCCCGACTCTATCAGACATTGGCCCACAAGTCCCTGGCCTTTGGCGCGATCCGCAAAATCGGCCGCACTCACCTGCAGGACGCGGTGCCCATGACCCTGGGGCAGGCCTTTTCAGGATTTGCCCGCCAGATCGAGCTGGGCCAGGACCGGATCACGGCCGTGCTGCCCCGTCTCACCGAACTGGCCCTGGGCGGAACGGCCGTAGGCAGCGGCCTGAATGCCCACCCGGACTTTGCCCCACAAACCATCGCCCAAATCTCGGCGGTCACCCGCATCGACTTTGTGGAAGCCCGCAACCATTTCGAAGCCCAGGCGGCCCGGGACGCCGCCGTGGAGACCAGCGGCGCGCTGAAAACCGTGGCGGTCAGCCTGGTGAAAATCGCCAACGACATCCGCTGGCTCGGTTCGGGACCCCGCTGCGGCATCGGCGAGCTCAAGATACCGGCGTTGCAGCCCGGTTCGTCCATTATGCCGGGCAAAGTCAATCCGGTAATTCCCGAGACGGTGATCCAGGCGGCCTACCAGGTGATGGGCAATGACACCGCCATCACGCTGGCCGGCCAGGCAGGCAACTTCGAGCTCAACGTCACCCTGCCGCTGATCGCCCACAACCTGCTCCAATCCATGCAACTGCTGGCCGGCGCCGGCCGCCTGCTGGCCGACCGCTGCATCCAAGAGCTGCAAGCCGATGCGGAGCGCTGCAATCACTTTATCGAGAGAAGTCTGGCCCTGGTGACCGGACTGGTGCCGCTGATCGGCTATGACCGGGCCGCGGCCCTGGCCAAGCGCGCGTACAACGAAAACAAAACAGTGCGTCAGGTGGTGCTCGAAGAGAAGATCATCCCCGCGGAGAAACTCGATCCGCTGCTCGGATGAGAGCGATCCCGTCCGCGACGCGACCTGTCCACCCCAATGAAAGGAGACATGGATGCCTGGTAAACGTTATCATATCAAAACCGCCTGCCCCCAGTGTGGTTGCAGTTTCGCCACCCATCTGTCCGCCGAAGAGCTCAAAAAGCGCTACGGCGACGTGCCTAACGTGGAGATGGAGTGCGGCGAGTGCACGCTCAAATACAACACCCCCATGCAAAAGGCCTGTCCCGAGTGGGACAAGGAGTGCAAATTAAAATAGCAGTAGCAATTAAAGAAAGGATATTCGCTGCCATGATGTATGATTTCAACGCCGACGACATTTTTGAAATGGCCGAACAGTTGGAGCGCAACGGCGCCAAGTTCTACCGCGCCGCGGCCGAAGCCGTGAAAGACAAGGCGTCCCGCGAGTTCTTGCTCAAGCTGGCCGCCATGGAAGATGCTCATGAAAAGATCTTTGCCCAGATGCACAAACAGCTAAGCGCTTCGGAAAAAGCCGCCACCGTGTTCGACCCCCAAGGGGATGCCGCCGGCTACCTGCGCGCCCTGGCCGATACCCGAGTCTTCTTCGAAAAGAAGATCGACACCACCTCCATGGAAGCGATCTTGAAGGACGCCATTACCGCCGAAAAGGATTCGATCGTCTTTTACCTGGGGATGCGCGACGCGGTGCCCGAGAGCATGGGTCGCAACCGCCTGGACGATGTGATCAAGGAAGAGATGGGCCACATCCGACTGTTGAGCAAGGAGTTGGTGGCACGCAAAAAGTAAAACCGACCGAAATTGGGCCCATTCCGCGAAAATGGATAGCGCGGCGTCCCGGCCATGGGCGCCGCGCTATTCGACCAAACGGCCGGTAAGCGCCAAATCCTCAAGCGCAACGCGATCTTTCAATACAATCTCCGCCGCCTGTACTTCGATATACCCCTGGGTCGACATCTTGCTGAAAATGCGCGACAACGTCTCCGGTATCGTTCCCAGCAAACTGGCCAACTGCCCCTTGGAGATGGGCAGGTGGACGACATTGGGAGCGCCCTGTTCCTCGGCCAGATAGATCAGGTAGGAGGCCAGCCGGCCCGGAACCTCCTTGAGCGACAAGTTCTCCACCTGCACGGTGAATTGCCGCAAGCGCATGCTGAGCACAGCCAGCATGTTCAGCGCCAGGGATGGATGGGCGGTGATCAGATCGACGAAGGCCTGGCGGGGGAAAAACATCAGCCGGCTCTTTTCGACGGCCTGGGCATTGGCCGGAAAGTGTTGGCCGGCAAAGACCGGCACCTCGCCGATGGGCTGGCCGGGGCCATAGATGTGCAGAATCTGCTCCTTGCCTTCGGCCGACACCTTGTACACCTTGACCTTGCCGCTGACCACGATGTAAAAACCGGCCCCCTCGTCCCCCTCCAGAAAGATGGTCTCGTTGCGGGCCACGGCCACATCCCGGCCGATCTGTTCCATCTGGTGGAGTTGATCCTCGGAGAGTCCGTTGAACAACGGACTGGCGGCGATAACGTTGCGGCTTGGATTCATGAATGCTCCTTCGTAACGGGGGCCTGAAAAAATCTTGCGCACTTTGAATCAGATCTTGATCTAAGTCAAGGCGGGCACACACCCAACCGGATATACCCACGAACAAATGCGCGCCGGTTCCGAAAAAAAATCGATCCCCTTGACTTAGATCAATGCAGCGGCGGCGCCACCCGGATAGAGTAAGATCAAAAATGGAACAAAGGGTTTTGACTTATACCCATAACACAACATCAGCGCAAAGGAGAAACACCATGTTTTGTTTTCAATGCGAACAAACGGCCAAAGGCGAAGGATGCACCAAGATCGGCGTATGCGGCAAGCAGCCCGATGTGGCGGCTCTTCAGGATCTGCTCATCTATGCGACCAAAGGGCTTTCCCAAGTAGCCCTGGCAGCCCGCAAGGCGGACATCAAAGACCCAAAGGTGGACCGTTTTACCTGCGAGGCGATCTTCTCCACCCTGACCAACGTGGATTTTGATCCCGAGCGCTTCGTGGCGCTGATCCGCGATGCGGTACGGTTGCGCGACGGCCTCAAGGCCAAAGCCGAAAAGGCCGGGGCCAAGGTGGCCGCCGGCGGTCCGGTGGCCTTTGCGCCGGCAGCCGATCTCAAGGGGTTGGTGGCCCAGGGCGAAGGCGTGGGAATTCCTACGGGCAATGGAGTGAATCCGGACATCCGCAGCCTGCGTGAACTGCTCGTTTACGGCCTCAAGGGGTTGGCCGCCTATGCCGATCATGCCCGCATTTTGGGCCAGGAAGACGACGCCGTCTATCAATTCATCTACGAAGGCATGGCCGCCACGCTCAACGACGCCCTCGGGGTCAACGACCTGGTGGGCCTGGCGCTCAAGTGCGGCGAAGTCAACCTGCGGGCCATGGAGTTGCTGGATGCCGGCAACACCGGGACCTACGGCCATCCGGTACCGACCTCCGTTCCCCTGGGACACAAGAAAGGCAAGGCCATTCTGGTCTCAGGCCACGACCTGAAGGATCTCGAGCAGATTCTCAAACAGACCCAGGGCAAGGGCATCTATGTGTACACCCACGGCGAAATGCTGCCCACCCACGGCTACCCGGGTCTCAAGAAGTACTCCCATTTCTACGGCCACTATGGCACGGCCTGGCAGAACCAGGCCAAAGAGTTCGCCCAGTTTCCCGGCGCCATCGTCATGACCACCAACTGCATCCAGAAGCCCAAGGAGACCTACCAGGAGCATATCTTCACCACCGGGCTGGTGGGCTGGCCGGGCGTGCACCACATCGCCGGCAAGGATTTCACGCCGGCCATCCAGAAATCCCAAGCCCTGCCCGGCTTCACCGATGACAATCCCGGAAAGTCCGTCATGGTGGGGTTTGCCCGCAACGCAGTGCTGGGCGTGGCCGACAAAGTGATCGCGGCAGTCAAGAGCAAAGCCATCCGCCACTTCTTCCTGGTGGGCGGTTGCGACGGCGCCAAGCCGGGCCGCGATTACTACACCGAGCTGGTGGAGAAGATCCCCAGCGACTGCGTGGTGCTCACCCTAGCGTGCGGCAAGTTCCGCTTCTTCGACAAGGATCTGGGCAATATCGGCGGTATCCCGCGACTGCTCGACGTGGGCCAGTGCAACGACGCCTATTCGGCCATCAAGATTGCCGCGGCTCTGGCAGAGGCCTTCAACTGCGGGGTCAACGATCTGCCCCTCTCCATGATCCTGTCGTGGTACGAGCAAAAGGCGTGCGTCATTCTGCTGAGCCTGCTCCATCTGGGCATCAAGAACATCCGCCTGGGCCC
>JBAQGR010000014.1:0-2212 GCA_049287895.1 Desulfatitalea sp. | reverse complement strand
CGAACTATCCGGCGGCCAGCAACAACGCGTGGCCATTGCCCGGGCCATCGTCACCGAACCGGCGGTGCTGCTGGCCGACGAGCCTACCGGCAACCTCGACACGGCCCGCGGCCAGGAGATCATGGAGTTGATCACGCGCTTCAACAAAGAGCGCGGCCTGACCATTGTCATGGTCACCCATGAAGCCGACATGGCCGCTTTCGCCCAGCGGCAGGTGCATTTCCGGGACGGGCGCATTTGCTGAACGCGCGATGCAATAGAAGATCGCGACCAAGATAGAGGAGCCACCCCATGCTTTGGGAAACCTACCTGCTGGCCCAACGCGAGATCCGGCGCAATGTGTTGCGCTCGGCCTTGACCGTGCTGGGTATCGTCATCGGCGTGGCCGCCGTCATCACCATGGTCACCCTGGGCAGCGGCGCTACCCAGAAGGTGACCAGCGATATCTCCAAACTGGGCAGCAACATGCTCCAGGTGCGGGTGGGCCAGGGGTTCGGCGGGCCGGGTGGGGTGCGCTCCGAGGCCGCCGCTTTCAAAATGGCCGATGGGGTCGCCATTGAGCGCGAGATCGAAGGGTTGCAAGCCGTGGCCCCCGTTTCGGCCAGGTCCGGCCAGGCCATCCTGGGCAACACCAACTGGGCCACCGGAATTACCGGAAGCACCAACGCCTATCTCAAGGTCCGCGATTGGCCCTTGGCGCTGGGCCGCCTCTTCAGCGACGGGGAAATACGGGCGGGCCAGGCGGTTTGCATCATCGGCGCGACGGTGCGCGAACAGCTCTTCGGCGCCGAAGACCCGCTCGGCGCCACCATGCGTTTGGGCAAGATCTCGTTTCGCGTCATCGGCGTATTGAGTGCCAAAGGACAATCGAGCTTCGGCACCGACCAGGACGATTTCGTCCTGATACCGCTGCGCGCCTTCCAGCGACGCTTTGCGGGCAATACCAACGTCGGCAGCATCATCGTGTCGGCCCGCGACGATGTCGCCACGGAAAAGGTCAAAGCCGACATCGAAACCTTGTTGCGCGAGCGCCGGGGCATCACCGTCAACCAGGAAGATGACTTCAATGTGCGCGACATGAAGGAGATCCTCCAGACCATGACGGCCACCACGCGGGTGTTGACCTCCCTGCTGGGCGCCGTGGCCGCGGTGAGCCTGCTGGTGGGCGGCATCGGCATCATGAACATCATGCTGGTATCGGTCACCGAGCGCACCCGGGAGATCGGCATCCGGCTGGCCATCGGCGCCCTGGAGCGTCAGGTGCTGATGCAATTTCTGGTCGAAGCGGTCGTACTGGCCAGCTTCGGCGGATTGATCGGCATCGGCCTGGGGTTGGGGGCCGCCGCCATGGGTGCCCACTTTCTCAGCGTGCCCTTTGTCTTCAAACCCGGCATCGTCGTGGCCGCCTTTCTCTTCTCCGGCGCCGTGGGCATTCTCTTCGGCTACTTTCCCGCCCGCCAGGCCGCCCGTCTCGATCCCATCGAAGCGCTACGCTACGAATAGAAGTGGCTTCAAAGCCTCCCCTCGGGCTCAATCTCTGCGTTGGGCCGAGGCGTTCAATCCTCGAAATATCACTTATATTCCTGCGGTTGAACGCCTCATCCCGCCTTGATCTTAAGCCCGAGTGAAGGCTTTGAAACCACTTCTAAGCAGGGCGCGACTCAAGAAGAATCGCTCGCGCGCAGCAGGAACAGCTGGACGTAGCGCGGATCGATCTGTTGGGGCGCCACCGACCCCAACTCGTTCTCGATCTGAGCGAAGAGCCCCTCCAGGGTCGGCCGCATGCGCTCGGCAATCGCGTAGGTGGTCAGGCCGCTGCGTTGGGCCAGCCACGCCAGAAACGCCTCGCGCATGCTATCCTTGATCCGGCGCGGCGCGGCATCCGGCCCCCACAGTGCTTGTAAGAAAGAGCGCAGCTGATCCACGGTGAGCGGCACCGGCGCGTGGAGATCTTCTCCCAGGCCCAGGTGCTGGTTGGCCCATAGAGTGAGCAGCAGATTGTGACAGGTCAGGAAAGTTACGCTCTCCTCTTTGGGTGCCTGCGCCGTCAGCAAGGCCAACAGGTCGTCCACGGCGATGATCTCGGCGAGGGTCCGCTCGGTGCGACCGATCTCGTCCAGGGTAGCGAATTCGCGGTAAAGCACACCGCTGGCGTAGTTGTCGTAAAAAAGCGGTCTTTTGATCAGCAGCCCGCCCAGCACCCCCAGCCAGG
>JBAQGR010000013.1:0-3606 GCA_049287895.1 Desulfatitalea sp. | reverse complement strand
GAAAAATCCTCTTCGATGAACTCTTCCACCCATCCCGTGACAATGTGGGTGGGCGGCGAGGCGCCATCCGGTGCCCACACGGCTTGAAAGGCCTGGGTTTGCCTTAAATCCCGGGCCAGGGCGAAAGCCAGCAGTTCTCCGGGTGGTGCGATCCACTGGAAGTGGGCATAGGCGTTGCGATGCAGCCCTTTGTCCGCATAGATGATGCGCTGGGTATTGAATGGCGGCGTGGCCGTAAAGCGTTCGACGCGCAGCACGCACGGCAATGGACGGGCGAAACGTTGCGGCTGGGGCGCATACTCCAGGGTGTAGTAGTACACAGGCTTGGAGCCGGACGGCGTGCGCATGCACGCCGAAGCGGTCAGGGCGGTGACAACCAAGAGCATCGGCAGTAAAGCAATCTTCGATCGGCATTTCAGCATGGCACCGTTTCTCCTGATACGGGATGACGTTGGGCGTGTCGTCAGGGCGCCGCCGGCTTTTCCACCGGCGGTCCGCTGAAAACGATCTGGGACGGATCGCTGGCCACGCGCTCCAGGAACCGGTTCAATGTATCGCCGGCCTTTTCGATGCGATCGAGGGTCACCAGAATTTCTCTTTGCATGGTGTCCACTTTGCGGTCGGTGTTCTCCAGTAGCAGAGCGGCCGTCTCCATGGCGCGTTTGACCTGTTGGGCCGAGGCCTTCAGGTCGGCGGTGACCTGCTGGATATCGTCGCCGCTGGTGCCCACGACCTCCTCCAGCTGATTCACGGTATGGCGGATGTCGCTGATGCCGCCGTCGGCATTGACGGCCATTTGATTCAGACTGACGGCCGTCTGTTCGAAAGAGCGCATGAGTCGGTCGGTCTTTTCCGACTGCACCAGCTTTTGAACGTTCTTGAGGGTGATCTGGATATCGGCCACCATCTGGTCGATCTTGGCGTCGTCGATCGACCGGTTGATCTTTTTGAGGGCCTGGGTCAATTCGTTGGAAATGGTCTCAGTGTCCAGGGCCCGGAAGATGGCGAACACATCCTCGATGCCTTTGAACAGCTTGGAAATCTCTGAAGGCCGTGTCGGCACCACGGGATAGGGCGGCGTGAAGTCGGCCGGTGGGAATACCAAACGTTCGTTGTTCTTCTTGCGCTCCAATTCGATGAACATCAGGCCGGTGATCCCCACCGACTTGAGTTGGGCCACGATGTCGTTGTTCACCGCCTGGGGTTGCAGTTCCGTTTCGATCTTCATCACCACCTCGATGAGTTTTTCATCGGGGGCCACGCCGATGCGGTGTACCCGGCCGATATAGACGCCTCGATATTTGACCGGCGAATCCTTGTCCAGCCCCTGGACCGATTCATCGAAGTAGGCGACGAAAAAGCGCCCCTTCTCAAGATAATTGGACATCCCCAGCCACACGATGCCGACGATGACAACCGCCACACCAATGATCAGAAAAAGCCCTACGCTGAATTTTGTTCTTAATGTCGCCATATGACTCGTTGGGATAGGCTGGCCTGCCGGTTGAAAAACTGGCGGACCACCGGATTGGGATTTTTGGTTTTCAGCTCATTGGGATCGCCCTGGGCCACGACGCCTTTGGCCGATTTATCAAGCATCACCACCCGATGCGCCACCCGAAAAATAATATTGAGCGAATGGGTGACGATCACCATGGTGGTGCCGATGCTGTGGTTGATGCGCAAAATCAACTCTTCGATCTCGGCCGATATCACCGGGTCCAGGCCGGCCGTGGGTTCGTCCAAAAATAGGATCTCCGGATTCAAGGCCAGGGCCCGGGCCAGGCCGGCGCGTTTGATCATGCCGCCGCTCAGTTCCGACGGCAGATAGTTTTCGTAGCCGCCCAGATCGACGCTGCAAAGCTTCATGCGCACCAGGCTGGCGATGGATTCCGGCGACAGATCGGTGTACTCCTGAATGGGCAGGGCCACGTTTTCGGCAATGGTCATGGAACCGAACAGGGCGCCGCCCTGGAAGAGGATGCCGATCTTTTTAAGGGCCTGGGCAAAGCCGGCCTCGTCGCCGTTGGTGATATCGATGTCATCGATGACGATCCGGCCGGCATACGGCTGGCGCAGGCCGATCAGGTGCCGCAGCAGGGTGGTCTTGCCGCAGCCGCTGCCGCCGATGATCGCCAGGATTTCACCTTTATATACGTCCAGATGGACCCCCTTCAATATCGGATCGTCTCCGTAACGGGCTTCGAGATCTTGGACCTGGATCAATGCTTTGGGTGTTTCGTCCATATTACCAATAACTGCGGATGACCGCGAAAATAGAGTCAAACAAAATGATCAGGAAAATACCGCTGACCACTGCCGATGTGGCCGCATTGCCCACTTCGGCCGACCCGCCGCGCACTTCAAAGCCGCGCAAACAGCCGATCCAGGCGATCACGGCGGCAAAAACCACACTTTTCATCAATCCCCATAGGAACTCGAACAGCGACAACGCCTTGATGGTCTGGTCGATGTAGGTGCTGACGGTCAAATCCAACATGGCGATGCTGATGGTCATGCCGCCCATGATGGCGAACAGGTCGGCGAACATGGTCAGCAGCGGCACCACCAATACCGCGGCCACAATGCGCGGCACGGCCAGAAACAGGGCCGGCGAAAAGCCCATGGTAAAGAGGGCATCGACCTCATCCGAAATGCGCATGGTGCCGATTTCCGCTGCAAAGGCCGATCCCGAACGGCCGGCCACCACGATGGCGGTCATGATCGGTCCCAGTTCGGAGACCATGGCCAGGGCCACCAGGCGGGCCACGTAAACACTGGCGCCGAACTGCTCCAATTGGAGGCTGGAGACAAAGGCCATGATCAGGCCGAGCAAAAAGCTGATCATCCCAACGATAGGCACGGCATCCACGCCGGTTTTTTGCATCAGCACGATGGTGTCGCCCCAGCGTAGGCTACGCGGGTTCAAGCACACCTGCCCCAGGCTCAATACCACTGATCCGAGAAACGAAATGAGAAAACGGATATTGTCGGCGACCTTGAGAGAGGCGTCCCCCAGGCGGATGATCAGGTTTTGCGGGCGTTTGCGTTGCAAGGGCGCGCACATGCCCGGATTTTCGAAATTGGTCAGGGTCAGAATTTCGGCCGCCTTGGGCGGCGGCTGGCTGATGCGGAACGGTACCTGCTGTCGTTCCAGGTGGCTGCGCAGTTCGCTGAGCACCAGGACCCCGAAATCGTCGAAGTAGGTGGTCCGGTTCAGATCCACGGTTACATGGCGCGGCCGGCGTGCCGTGATATCGGCCAGCAGCTGTTTGAGCAGGCGGCCGGCCACATGGTGGTCGATGCGCCCGATCAATTGAATGCCGATGGCGCCATCCTCGCTGGCGGCCAGATGGTAGAACTCGGCATCGGCATGCAGTGTTTCGGCCATAAAAGTATCCGCGCACCTAGTGTAAAACGATTCAACGCCAAATATATCGGCCATTTGGCCGTGAACATTAAACTCTATTTCGTGCGTCGGCCTTCCAACTGCAACACGAAGGGCTCCAGGGCGGAGTGGGCGCGGCTGGTGGAGATGCCCTGGGCCAGGTAGGTCTGAACGCGGTCCAATGTTTCGCAGGCGGCGATGCAGCGCGGAAAGCGAGG
>JBAQGR010000012.1:0-1693 GCA_049287895.1 Desulfatitalea sp. | reverse complement strand
CCGTCATAAGCCGAGGCGGTCAGGCTGATTCCCAGCGGATGCATGGAAATAGCTTCGGACTCCCCCTTGGCGGAGAGGATGCCGGCGATCTGCTCAACTCGGATTCTATCCGGCAAATGGTTCACCCATTTTGTCGTCTTGTACATCGACAGTGTTCCGATGGGCTACCCCACGACGCAAAAAAAAGCAAGACCGAACGCTTGCGAACAGCGGTTCCCGAAGAATTTTCCGCCGTCACGGGGTTGCATCCGCCGTATGAACTGATATCATTCCGAGGGTGGTGCCAGGAGATATGGAGAAATATCGATCCCGCGCTTGGAGAGATAGAACATGAACTATTGCTCGCACTGTTGCGCCCCGGTGGCGCTGCACATTCCGGAGGGTGACGACCGCCCGCGGTACTTATGCCGCGCCTGCGGCCGCATCTACTACCAGAACCCCAAGATGGTCGTGGGCTGCATCCCGCGATGGGAGAACAAGGTTCTGATGTGCCGCCGCAACATCGAACCCCAAAAGGGCAAATGGACCTTGCCGGCCGGTTATCTCGAAAACGGGGAAACGGTCATGCAAGGCGCCTGCCGCGAAACATGGGAAGAGGCCGGCGCGGTGGTGGCCGAACTGCGCCCTTATCTGCTCTTCGATATCGTGCATGTAAACCAGATCTATTTGATGTTTCGGGCACGCATGCAAACGCCGGAGTTCAAGGCAACGCCCGAAAGCGCCGAAGTGGTCTTGATGCGCCGGGAAGAGATTCCCTGGGATGAAATCGCTTTTCGCGCCATCGAGAGCACCTTGCGGCACTACTTCGAGGACCGCGCCAGCGGACGTTTTCCTTTCCGCATCCAACAGATCCAGAAGAAATCGCCCGAGTGGTGACCGCGCGGTCCGCTGCCGGCATCCGCTCGCACGGCAAGGGCAGGATACCGGGGGGCGGCCGCGAACATCCGGCGCCCCCCAGGCGGGTGGTCGCACACGGACCCACGCCTATCGTTAGGCCGCGGATCCTACTTTATCCTTCTTCTTTTCCTGCTTGGCTTTGCGTTTTTCTTTGATTGTTTGGGCAGGCTTCTTTTTGGTCTCTTTTTTGGTGTCTCGCGTTTTGGCCATTCTGCTTCTCCTTTCCTATAGGTGAATCGTCGGGGGTACTATAGCTTGTTTTGACCCCTGATTACAACCCTTGACCGGCGAATTCCCAACGATCTGATAGGCAATTACCCTGGAATGATTCCGATGCGATCCTTGGGCACCCACCCCAGCTTGTCGTCCGAGAACCGGATCTGGAAGTGATCCTCGAGCTGCTTGACCACCCGCACCTTGGCGCCCGCGTGCAGAACAAACAACTCCGTGGCGCTCTCTTCCAGTCCGGCACGCACGGCGACTTGCTCGGACAGGACCACGGCCGGCTGAAAACGGGCGGCCAGGGTGTAGTTGAAGAGCGCCGTCAGAGCAAAAACGAGGGCGGGCAGGGCGGCGACCATGGCGGCCCGCGCCGGCCCCCTGCGGCGGGTGATGCGCCAAAAAGCGATCAACAGCCAGACGAGCAGATTGAAGCCGATCGCGGCTATCTTTATGTCGCGGGCGCCGAGCTGGTAGTTCCAGAAGAAGAGGATGCGCGCCAGGGGCGATCCACTCTCTTCGGGAACGTCCTTGGTCAGGGAACGGGCGTACTCCAAGTTAAAACGCAGGTCCGGAT
>JBAQGR010000011.1:0-1557 GCA_049287895.1 Desulfatitalea sp. | reverse complement strand
CGCCGGTGACCACCTCCTGGGCCGGCCGCGGGGTGCTGGACGAGCGCCATCCCCTGGCCTGGCCCATGGTGCATATCGAGGCCAACAACGCGGTGCGCAACCGGGCCGATGTGTGCCTCTGCCTGGGTTCGGACATGGGCGAAACCGACTGGTGGGGCAAGGCGCCTTACTGGGCCAAGGCCGCCGAGCAGAGCTTCATCCAGGTGGACATCGATGAGGAGCGACTGGGGCGCAACCGGGCCAACGAGTTGGCCATCGTGGGCGACGTGGGGGTTTTTTTGCGCATGCTCCTGGCCCGCCTGGAGGATGCCACGGCGCGCATGAACCTGGAGGAACGGCGGGCGGTGGTGACGGAGCTGGCCCTGCAGAAGCAAACGGACCGGGCCAAGCTGGACGAAATGCTGGCCGTGCCGGCCCAACCCATGATCTCCTGTCACGTGCCCGTCATCTGCCGGCAGTATTTGCGCGACGACGCGGTGGTGATTTTCGATGGCGGCAACACCGCCGTATGGGGCAACTTCTACACTCCCATCCTGACCCCCAACACCCAGCTGAGCACGCCCCACATGGGCCATCTGGGCGCCGGCGTGGGCCAGGCCCTGGGCGCGGCCGCGGCCCGGCCGGACAAGCAGGTTTACTGCCTGATCGGCGACGGTGCCATGGGTTTCAACATGCAGGAGATCGAAACGGCCGTGCGCAACAATTACAAAGTGATCTTCCTGGTGTTGGCCGACAAGGCGTGGGGCATGGTCAAGATCAACCAGATGTTCGCCCTGCAAGCGGTCAAGGAAAACTTCAAGACCGCCCTGGGGCCTGACAAGAGCGGCACCATCAACACCGAGCTGGGCGAAATCGCCTGGGATCGCCTGGCCGAAGCCATGGGGGCCTTCGGGGCGCGGGCCGAGACGCCGGAGCAATTGCGCGCGGCCCTGGAAAAGGCGCTGGCAGCCGGCCGCTGCGCCGTGATTCACTGCCAGGTGAATGCCGAGGCGCACATGATGGCGCCCGGCTTGATGTACTTCAAAGCCATGCACCAGGAACCCACGGGAGGATGAACTATGGATGCAGCCGCCGTTGACCAGATCAGCCTCAATTTCAGCAAAAATGGACTGTTGGGTCTCAATGCCGTGATCGGTCTGATGATGTTCGGCATGGCCCTGGATATGCGCATCGAGGATTTTAAGCGGGTTATCCGCTCGCCCAAGGGGCCGGCCATCGGGCTGGGAGCCCAGTTCATCCTGTTGCCGGCCTTCACCTACCTGCTCACCCTGGTCCTGCCGGTGACACCCTCCATGGCCCTGGGCATGATATTGATCGCCGCCTGCCCGGGCGGCAACCTCTCCAACCTGATGACCTACCTGGCCGGCGGCAACGTTGCCTTGTCGGTGAGCATGACGGCCGTCTCCACCGTGGCGGCCGTGGTCATGACGCCGCTGAATCTCTCCCTGTGGGGCAGCCTCAACCCGGTGACCCACACCATCCTGCGCAAGGTTTCCCTGGACCCAATGGACGTGTTTCAAACCATCGTCCTGATTCTGGGCATTCCTCTGATTCTGG
>JBAQGR010000010.1:0-2616 GCA_049287895.1 Desulfatitalea sp. | reverse complement strand
CTCGCTGCCGTCCACCACCAGGATCTTGCGATGGTTGCGCAGATTGATGAAGAACGAGGGCGGCAAGAGCCTCGGTGGAAAAAAGCGCGCCACCGGCACATTGGCGCGCTTAAGCAGGGTCCCGGCCTTGGGAAACGAGTAGTATTCTCCCACCCCGTCCAAAATCACGCGCACATCCACCCCCCGCCCAACGGCCGCCCGCAGGGCCGCGATGAAACCGCGGCCCGTACTATTGGTCTCGAAGATATAGGTGGAGAGATAGACCGATTGCCGCGCGCGGCCGATGGCGGCCAGCATAGTTGGGAACGCCTCCTCGCCGTTGATCAGAGGCTCGATGCGGTTACCGCCCAGCAGCGGCCGCTGGGTGATTCGGTCGGAGAGCTTGGCGATGGGCTGGAACGATTGCGGCACCACGGACGGAAGCATGGCCGGCTCCGGCTCCTCTTCGGCCCGCTCGCCGCCCACGCGCAACAGCATCGTCAATGGACCGCCCAGGCGCTGTCCCTGGGTGCGCACCCGGTTGATCCCGAAGAGAAAGTAAAACAGCGCGCCCATGGGTGGAAACACGATGCACACGACGATCCAAGCCAGTGCCGCACGCGAGTCGCGCTTGTACAACAGCGCATGCAACGCGGTGGCCCAGGAGAACAAGAGGACGCACCCGATCAAAAGCCAGTAGTAATCGCTCATGGCACTGATCCACTCTCATCTCCGGCGAAGCCGGCTTGTCTCAAGGCTTGGACGCCTCCCGCGCCTGGAGCCAATTGTGCAGCTCCATGATCGATTTATTCAGGTGGTAGCGGCCCTCGGCGAAGACACCATAATCGCCGCCACCGGCCATGGCCGCTGAAAAGCGGATGCAGTTGGCGTACATCAGCCAGGCATCGCTCCAGCGCCGCTCGATATATTCATCAAAGAGGCTGCCGCCGCCGGCCGTGTCCTGGGCAAACCCTTTTTGCCAGAGGGTCTGCATGATCCGGGTCGCCGTAAGCACCTGGGCGTTGGTGGTGGCGATGGCATTGTCCAGGCGCTCGAAATGGCCCCGCACCCAATCGCTGCTATGACACGCCCGGCAGGTGCCCCGCATGGCGTCGCGCCGCGTCGCGGCTTCCTTGGCGTCGATCAGAAAGGCGGCCGCCGGTGTGCCATCCAGGTCGGTGGGCAACGGCCATCCGGTCTTGTTGCGGATCAGAGTGGTATCGGGCGCTTTGGGTTGGGCATGGGCGTAAATCAATCCGAAGATGCGCCCGGCGAGCCGATCGTTCATCTGATGGGTGCGCCGGCCGAGGGTCGCACCATCCGGCCCGACCACCAGGCTGATGTGGCACGCCGCACAGGTGGGGGCACCGAAATCCTCGCCCACGACCCAGGGCACATGATCGAAATTCCACTGGCCGCCCATGGCGGCGAAAAGATTGCCGTGTTTGCTGGTTTCGTACACCTTGTATGCCGGAACGTCCGGACCGGCGTGGCACTCCTTGCAGGTGTAAGGTTTGCGCGCCATTTCGATGGAGAAGTGGTGCCGCGTATGGCAGCTGCTGCACGCCCCGCGGCTGCCGTCCAGGTTGACGCGGCCCACGCCCTGGTTGGGCCACCCTTTGATGATGGGGAATTTCAGCTCGCCCACGTCGGTGTCGCGCTTTTCGGTACCGGCCAGTTCCAGGCGCGTACCGTGGCAGTAGTAGCAGCCATCGGCGCGGGTCATGGCATCGGCCGGGATGAAATGCGGCCCATTGGCTTTGATCTCGCTTTTGCCCAGGATCGTACGCTCCAGGTCATTGTACAGCGGGTTGTCGGCCAGGTTGCCATAGGCCGCGGACATGATGTTGTGCGTGTACTGCTCCCGTTCGACGCTATGGCATACCGCGCAATCGTCGGGAGTGACCACCTTATGAATCTTGTAACCATTGTGCTCGAAGGCGTCGGCATGGGCCGAGGGCCTCAAGGCGTGGCACTCGGCGCACCCCACGCTGGTGTTGAGCAGCGCATCGGGCACCTGTTTGCTGGACAATTTGAGGCCCAAGCCCTCCACCTGCATGGCCGCCCTGGGGGTGATCACCGCGTGGCGACTGCGCTTCCAGTCCGCGACAATCCCGGGGTGGACGCTGCCGTGGCAGTCCAGACACTCTTCGGACGCCGGGCTGAGCGGCGCGGCGGCCGGCGCGGATACGACCGAAAACAGGAGCACCAGACCAACGAACATCAGACGGCATGAACGAAACATGGAGGCCTCCAGCGGCGGTCGGCAATAGGATGCTTTCCCCTTGAATACCCTTAAACCCGCTGGAATTCAACTTTCGATTCATTGCTGAAATCGGGGTTGGGACCGGCACCGGGTTCGAAATCGGTAACGCTGAAAAGAGCTTAAATCCCCCATGCGGGAAGAATTCAGAAATTGCCTCTTGCCTGGCGGGGAGCGTGTGACTAAAGTCACCGATAGAAATGGCGGACGACCTTCAGAAGCAATGCCCCGGCGCCGTTTGCGGTTCTGCTGAATACCCGCTCGCCCGGGTTTGCCGATAAACGGACGAACGGTGGACTCGAAGAGATGAAGGAATCACTATGAAAGCCTGTCCCGGCACACACGATGTTCTAACTACGGCCACTGAAACGACC
>JBAQGR010000009.1:0-1818 GCA_049287895.1 Desulfatitalea sp. | reverse complement strand
CAGCCCAAAGGTATATCAAGCGCTCTCCCAGGCTGCGGAACTGACAGGGGCCACCCTGAACCAGTTCCTTGTCCAATCCGCGTATGAGAAGGCCCAGGAAATCATAGAAAAAGAGCGCTTCATCAAGATGACGGAGCGCTCAGCGGAAGCTTTTTTCGAAGCATTGGAGCATCCCCCCAAACCGACCGCAAAACTCCTGAATGCCGTCAAGCGATATAAGTCATCGGGCAATGACCCTAAGAATTGAACCCCCCACCCGCGCCCACCAACGCATAGCGTTCGATTGCGGCAGCTCCGCATTGGACGCCTACCTGCGCAATACGGCTCGTCAGCATAGTGAAAAGGGAATTTCTCGAACGTTTGTACTGGTGGACGATAAAAATACTTTTCAAATCCTGGGATTCTTTACGCTGGCCGCCTGTGAAATCCTGGTGGAAAAACTGCCTGAAAAGTATACCAAGAAATACCCATCCCAAGCCCCGGCGGCCAAACTTGCCCGCTTGGCGGTAGCCGGGCACATGCAGCGGAAGGGGTTTGGAACTCACATGCTGTTGGATGCCATGAGCAGAATTCTGAAGGTCGCGGATCATTTGGGCATCATAGGCTTTTTTGTCGATGCCAAAGGCGATGCAGCCGCGGAATTCTATCAGCAATTCGGTTTTCTTCCCTTACCGGAAAATGGTTTGGAGCTTTTTCTGCCGCTTGCGACCATCCGTAAAGCTTTTGCCGGATAACCCACATCTTATTTGAACTTATGCTTCCAGCGTTTCAAGCCGGGGTCCTGGCGGCAAACATCCGGCGATTGTATGCGGATGTTCTTTACCTCAAAGAATCTTCGCGATTTCAGGCTCACCTTTGCATCCATGCAGACACAGCCGTACTCGTCGCCGAATTTGGTTTTGATCTTCTGGTCCGGCGTAAAAACAGGCCGATCCGATTCGCCTAGTAGTTGATTGCCAGATGGGGCATTGATAGACCATTTACCTTCGCGATCCAATATGAAAATATCATTTTCTGATGGATTATTGTACCACCAGCCGCAGCGCGTTTCAAATGGGATTGGTGAAGATTTCCAGTACTCGCGCTGGGGATTGTGCACTACTCGCCACTTGGCGCGCTGCCTGGCAGGGTAGCGCTTCCATTTCTCAACAGGCGGGCTTTCCGGCGAGCAGAATATATTTGCCCGTAATTCTTTTACCTTGGGGCTATCGCCGCTGACATCATAGACCGTATAAAAGCCGCAACCACCCGATACCTGGTCCAGAATAAGAATGTTTCGGCATTTCTTAGGAAAATAAAGCGTGCTTCCCCATGATAGGGAATCGCTAAATCGGACAAATTCGCCTTCAGGTTCATTTTTCGTTACTTTTACCCCGTTCGCTGGGTAGTAATCGTATTGTTCCAGAATTAGGAGTCGGCTTTCGATATTATCTTTGTTTACCCAAATTTTGTAATAGAGGTTCTCGCTATCGTGCATGCCCATTTCACAATAAATATCGACAATATATTGCTTGTCACCAATGGGGTAAATAAAGATCCCGCCATGCCTGCTATCATCATTAGGAAGCCTGGCCCGTTCATCGCACTCGTCGCACCAGTTCAATACCGATTTCCAAAGCTCTCGGTCCTTGATGGACAGGTAAGGATTATAAGGATCAGGGCTTTCCATGCGAAGTCCTTCAGGTTTCTTGGCGATATGGCGCTCTGACCCGCAGGCCATCCATGGCAGCAGCGAATTGGTGATTACCAGTGCGATAACCATTCGAATGATTATGGGCATCAGGCATTACTCCTTATTGATATGTGTTGTTCTCCTTC
>JBAQGR010000008.1:0-3643 GCA_049287895.1 Desulfatitalea sp. | reverse complement strand
TTTTCAAGAAGCCGCCCGCCTGGGGATCGGCGCTGGCCACGGCCACGCCAGGCCCTTTGACCAGGATTTCGCCGTCGCCGGCGATGCGGATGTCGTTGTTGGCCAACGGCCGCCCCACGCTGCCCGGCCGATAGGCACCGGGGGCATTCATGGCCATGGGAATAATGTTTTCACTGATCCCGTAGGCTTCCAGGATGGTCCAGCCCAACGCCGCGAAGGCCTCGATCAGAGCTACCGACAGCGGCGCCGAACCGCTGATGAAATAGCGCAGTTGACCGCCCATAGAGTCGCGGATTTTTTGCAACACCAGCCGATCGGCCAAGCGGTATTGGCAGCGTAAAGACCACGGCAAGCGGGTGCCGCGGGCCTTCTCCCGGCGGCAGCGCCCCCCGATACGCTGAGCCCAGGCAGCCGCCGCCTTCATACCACCAGGCATGGCCTCCAGGCGCTGGCGAATGCCGGCGTGCAGCTTTTCGTAAAAGCGGGGTACTGCCACCAGAAAGTGGGGCCGGATCTCCCGGACCTGTTCCAGGATCTTGGCCGGTTCGGAAACCATGAAGGCTTTCCAGTTGGCGGCCATGGCGCACCAGTTGGTCATGCGTTGAAAGGGATTGGCCAGCGGCAACCAACAGGCCGTATGGGCCTGATCGGGCAGATCGGCCAGGAGCGGCGCCACGCTGGCGACAGCCAGGGCCAGCTGCCGGTGAGAGTATACCAGGGCCTTGGGCCGGCCGGTGGTTCCGGAAGTAAAGATAACGGTGGCCGGCCGGTCGGTCGCCGCCGCTGCACCGTCGAACCGGGCCGCGGGCGGCAATTGGGCGAACAAGCGCACGGGGATGGATGCCGCGGAAGGCTCCGGACCGCGCTCGGCCACGACGAGCTTGAGGGCTGCGAGCGCCGGCCGGGGCACGCGCTCGAGCAGACAGCTGTCATCGACAAAAAGGGCCATGGGCGTGCAAAGGGAGAAGAGATCCGCGATCCTTTCGGCCGGGTCGTTGCGATCCATACCGACCACGATCCCGCCGAGGCAGTATACGGCGTGCTGAATGGTTTCCCAACGTACGCTGTTGGCCATCATCAACGCCACGGAATCTCCCGAGCGCACGCCGGCGGCATACAAGCGCCCGGTCAGGTCACGGACCGCCTCATGAAACTGCTTCCAGGTTGTCTTTTGCCACTGGCCCGCGCTGTTCTTCTCCATGAACGCGACGGCCGCCGGCGTCGCCTGCGCGCGCTGCGCCAACAACTCCGGCAGGCTTTCGAACTTTGTAAGCTGCGTCATGACCGCCTCCCTTGATGCCGACATCCTGGCGCGTCAGCGACAACCGCGCCAACGCCTCGTCCACTGCCGCGCCCAAAAAACGTCCGGTTTTGGCCGCATACTCCAGGGTCTCGAACGAGTAGAGCCAGTGCTTGCGATCGGCCTTGCCCTGGCGCACCATACCGGCAAACTCAGGCTCGAAAGAAGAGTAGCCAAAGGTCACCATATCGACGATACCCATCAAGGGAATCAACTGATGGTTGGTGATCAGCGGACTTTCATCGCCCCGCGGCATCAGGCCCAGACGAAGCACTTCTTGCTTGATAAACATTTCGTCCAGGTCCCAGATGTAAAAAGGAAAGAGCATGCGCGGCCGTTGTTCGGCCGGCCAGGCCGGACCGTTCCACCAATACTTCATCTCCTCTGCGTCGAAGAGATCGCGCAGGCGGATGCCGGCCACCACTTCGCGTGGCCGGGCCTCGTCTTCCGACGCGGTGATGTAAGTGCGCAGCCCCAGGATATTCTCCACCTGGGCCGGCGACAGACCGCAGACGATATAGGGAATTCGCAGGTTGGCCGCCAGGTTGCGGGCCAGATCCGAAAAGAAATCGCCGTCAAACTGGTCCACCGTGCCCGAGCAGCCTTTCGCGTTCAGGTGCGTCAGGGCGTAACGATACATTTTTTCCATGGTGGCGGCCCGCGGCCGCATCGTCATATGATCGACGCCCAGCCGGCGGATGATCTCCTGAATGTTCTCCATGGCCACCGGGCTCATGAAGGTGTTGTCCACGGTGACGGCCAGAATGCGCAATCCCGGATAGGTCTGGAGCATGCGCTGCAGCAGATAACTGCTATCCTTGCCGCCGCTAAACAGCAGCATCACATGGTAGGGCCGATCGCACTCGGTGATGAGCGCCCGCATGCGGTTGTCGAACTCCGCCTGCATGCGCTCTTTTTGCTTCGGGAAAGGGGGTACCGGGTTTATCTGTTCTTCACGGCAGTGGGGACACATTCCGTCCTCCAACGGCGCATAGCTCGCCGGCAGGATGCAGCGGATGCAACGGGGGGTCAACTGCTTGCGGACCAGGCGCCGATGGATGGGCCACACATAACGGATATACTTCTCGAACAGGCGGACTTCGCGGATCAGTTTTTCTTTGCCGGGCATCGCTTTTACTCCTTCTTTGAAAGGTGTGCCAACGATTGGGCGTCATCACGCCGATACCGCGACCGCTTGATCCTGCTGGGCGGTTTGGACGAACCGTTGCTCCAGATACTCGACCAACTGTTCCCAGAAACGACCGGCGTACATAATCTCCAGTCCATAGATCAACCCGGACTGCCAGCGCAAGCGCGCCTTGACCAGGACCGATTTGTCGTCGCCCACCGCGATCTTGAAGACCGGCGAGGATTCCAGCGCCAGCTCGCCGTCGGCGCGCACACGCAGACCATCGCGCGAGGCATCCATGACTGTCAGCGACACCGGCTCCCGGTCCGGGGCGTGGGCAACGCCCTTGCAAGCCACCTCGAACCGCCGGTTTTGGCGCAAATTCTCCCGTTGGATCGCCCATTGGCGCGGCCAGATGGCCTCATAGTCATTGTCCAAATAGATGTTTTGCAGGGCCTTGACCTGGTACTCCTTGAAACGGCACAACGTATCGGTGCACTGATTGAAGAAGAAGTCCATCAACCCCGGCGTCATCACTGGATCGGTCACCGTATAAAAAGGCCGTTCGGGAAAACGCATCTGCCGGCGCTCGGCCAGGCTCAAACCACCGGCATAAAAGCGATGGATGTTCTTATGGTCGGGTTGACCCGCGTACACCTCTTTCCAGCGGGCGCTCGCCGTTCGCAGGTTAAAAGTCGCGCAAACCGCCGGCGCGTCGTTTGCGAACGCATAGGTTTTCAGCGCCGAGCGGTGCATCGGCTTGAACAACAGCACCGACTCATACAAGGTGATCCGGTCGGGATTCACGACGATGACCCAACGGTCCAGGCCAAAACAATCTACGCTGTAGCGCAGCAGGTATTTGAACAGGTAATACATCACCTCGCCCGAACGGCCCCGGAAATCTGGCCGGATGGCCAGCGACGACACTTCGCCGAGCCGCTCGCCCTTGTCGCGAAAACGGGAAAGATCAATCACCTGGTCGGTGGGCAACCCAAATGGCCCATCGCGGATCACCGAGACCGTGGCGATCACCTGCCCCCCATGCTTCGCCACCAGGGTGGTGGTGGATGGCAGGGCATGATACTCGGTGATCCGCCGCCGGCTGGCATGCGGTTTGGTGAAGCCTTCTTTCACATAGGCTTCGTGAAGAATCTGAAAGGCCTGGTCCAGGTCCTGTTTGGTTTGAGCGATTTCAAACCAGAGGTCCTCTT
>JBAQGR010000007.1:0-3668 GCA_049287895.1 Desulfatitalea sp. | reverse complement strand
GTAGTCTTTGTGGTGATTACGGTCCAGGGCATGGGTGTTGTACCAGTCGGGCAACACCCCTTTGGGGCCGATCAGCCCCATGAAGTTGACGGTCATGCGGGGTGCCGAACCATTACCGTTCCCGTTGCCGTTCCCGTTGGTTTTGATGCCCTGGATTTCGCTGGCCGGAAAGCCGAACCCGGGATTTACGCCGAAATGGACCGGGTCCTGGGCCGGGCTCAACCCCTTGCCAGGGGCCCGGCCGCCGGCAAACAGCTCCAGCAGGTGCACCGCTTTGAAAAAGTTGAAGCGGTAACCCTCTTCTTCGAGTTGTTGCTGGACGGTGTTGGTTTCCTGCATCTATCTTCCCGTTTCCGTGTTTTTATCTTCGGTGCAAGAGGCGGTCGGCATCATGATGTCAAATCAGCACCCGATGGCCGGCCCGGGGCGGCCAGGCCTTGATGATGCCCGGGCGCTGCAGGCTTTTGACCACCAGACGCGTAAAAGAGTTGATGGATACGTATTGTCCCAGAAAGCGCTCCAGGGCGGCCGAAAAGAGATAAACGCTGGCGCCCACGAATTTGTCTTCGTTGAAGACAATGGTCACCTCCACCCCGCGGCAGAACGAGCGGCCGATGCGCATGGTCTCGTGGCGATAGTCCACCGATTCGATGGCGTCGATCTGCTGCCGGGTGATGGGCGAATCATGGATGTCGTACAGCTTGAGCAACTCCTTGAGCCCCTGGCCGTTGCCGGCAAGCAGCGAAAGGTAGTTGAGGGAGAGATGCGAGATCAGGCGCCACTGCATGTGGCTGCCCGGTTTGGGCCGCAGGGTGGGACTCGGCTTCATCAAACAGCCGATGCCTTTGATGGGGTATGCTCCTTCGATATTGAAATCCTGTGCAAAGCCGCCGGGCGAAAGGCGCGACGGCAGGTCCCGGTTGGTGCAGGTAGTGTAAACGGTCAGCGTGGCGCATTGGGGCTGGGAGCCGGTCAAGGCGGCGTCGGTGAAGCTCAGCAAAACGTCCATGCCCGGGTCGCCCTTGCGCGGAGACGGTCGGCGCTGGACATGCCAGTAAGCTTCCTGATCCTCTTTTTGCCCGTGGTGCGAGATGGAATAAAAGGGGTGGTAGACGATTTCGCTCTCCCCGCGGTCGGTCACGCCGATCACCTCGTCGATGCTGAACACCTCGGTTGCGCTTTTATCGTTGTTGTCATGGTAGATGGGGTACTGGGCGCGTTTGTGCTCGACGCGCACCGGCAAGGCGATTTGCTGGAACAGGTTGACGGCCGGTGTAGCGTATAAACAGAAAGTATCGTCGTCGATGAGCAGTTGCTCGGCCCCGGATTGGCTCAGGTAGATGTTGATTTCCAGACTACTGCCGGCCATTTGTCCTATCTGTTCGGTGCCCTGCAGGTCGAAATAAAGAAATTTTTCGGCGAAGGCGAAGTATTCATACAACAAGCGGTAGCCGTCGAAGGATTGCTGGGGCCAGGGCAGGAGGTTTTCATCCCGGTCGAAGCCCACTGGGGCGATATGGTCCGGCGCGAAGGTGATGACATCCCGCTGGCGTCGCCCCCCCTTTTCTTCCGAGAAGGAGACGATGCGGATTTGAATCGATTTGTTCATGATCATTTCATAGAGTTTGAAAATGTGCTGCTGATGGCCGTTGAGATAAAAGCGAAGGCTCCGCGGCCACTCGATTTTATCCAAAGCGACCATGGGCGCCGTATTGAGTTCGATTTTGATTCCGCCCACGGCGCCGACCCCGGGATGATAGGGCAGGGTGAAAGCGGCCCGCGATACCTCCACCGGCAGCAGGTGGACCTCCTGGGCGGTGGTGAAAACCAGTTTGGTGTCCTTGATGGCCGGCGAAAAGAGCTGCGTGCCCTTGGCGATGGTGTGCCCGGAGGGCGGGACGTTGATCAGCTGAGGCATGAACTTGACCGTGGTTATGGAGGGCAGGGGCCGGGTGTAGTGCGGGTAGACGATTTGCAGCAGCGATTCGGTCAGTTCGGGGTAGCAGTCGTCGATCTTTTTTTGGATGCGTCCGGTTAAAAAAGCGAACGCTTCCAGAAGCCTTTCGGTGTGCGGATCTTCGCAGCGATCCGGTTCGAGCAGCAGGCGGCTGGCGATCTTGGGATATTTTTCGGCGAATTGGGCACCGGATTCCCGGATAAAGGTCAGTTCGCGTTCGTAGTATTCCAGCAAAGGGTCATCCATGGCGGATCGCTTTCTTTATCACTTCGTGTTTTCGATACGGTACTCGCCGCGGCTGGCGGAGAACCAGGTGTCGAAGAAAATAGGCTCCCGGATGGGATCGGCGTGCAGCGTGGCCCGAACGGTAAAACACAGATTGTGTGCGTGGTCGTCAATGGGTTTGAATGCCACCTGGACGCTTTTCAGCCGCGGTTCGAATTTTTGGATAGTGTCGCGGATGGTCGTCACGAGTAATTTTTGCACCTGAACGCTTTTGGGATTCTGGGCCACGAAATCGTCCAGGCCGTAGACAAACAGGGAGCGGTTCAAATAAAGCTGGTCTTCGGATGGCTTGACGATGCAGCGGCGCGTGTTGAGCAGGTTCTCCACATCGCGCAACACCGATTTGCGCACTACTTCCACATCGGCCACCGTGCCGCCGATGATGCCGAAGGCCACCTCCTGATCGAGGCGGTCGAAAACGGAGAGTTGCAAGTGTTGTTTGTGCGACGCCATCGCTTCTCCTCATTTTCCTGTTAACGGTTACATATGCTTATGAGAGACGACTATTTCAGCATATGTTATGCAATTTTATTGCATGGGGCGGTGCATCGAGAATAAAATCAAATTCCTTGATATCGGATTCCCTTGATTTCAAAGCATTGACAATTCGCTGCGCATATAGATTTTTCATTTTGTTTACAATAGTAAGGTAAAGAAAAAAAATTAATGACGCTCCATAATATGGAATAAGATTGCAAAACAAATATGAATAAGGATGAAGAATAAAAAAATTTTAAATGATCTCATCAAGATTGAACTGATGATAGCCGTAAAAACCGCCGCAAGACTCAGCAGAAGAAAAATAATCTCGTAACCGTTAGGAACCGCACAAAATCGATCTGCTGATGATCGTTCGCCAATTATAAATGTGATACTCGCAAGCATATAGCAAAGCAAACTAATGATCACTGGTTTATAAGTTAAAAAGTCGAAGAATGTATTCTTCATGTTTGGCCCTATTACAACTGAATGCTTATAGAAACATCTTATCCCAAATATGCCCGGTATCTGTTGCCTTATTGTAACTAGTGTGCATGGCCGCCAGTTGAGGCGGCACGAGGTAGTTGCTCCATGTTGGGTCATGCTGCATGTCGCAGCTCTGGAAGCGGCTTGGGCAGCCGATCAAATTAATGAAGTTTCTCATAATTATTGAAGCTTATTCACTATTTGTCTTCTTGGGTCGGCCGGTCGAGCATAAGGCCGAATTTTTCGTAATCGGATTCTTTCGATCTCAATGTTTTGATAATTCGCTTCTCATCAGAGGACCAGAAATTCTTTTTCGATAGTGTTTCAACTAACGAAACCCAGCGCTCCGGTTCCGGACGGTTGTATTGCCATTCATAATCCGTAACAAAGAACAATTCGAGTATTTTGGGCGGAGCTGTTTTGACGCGGTCTAAAATGACACGGTCTTGTTTGTCCTGGT
>JBAQGR010000006.1:0-3912 GCA_049287895.1 Desulfatitalea sp. | reverse complement strand
ATGTTGAACTAAACCGCTTCGCGGAGAAGTACTTCCGCCATTCTTCCCATCTTTCATCTCTATCTTCATAACCCACCAAAATAATACCATTTCATTTCGTGGCTTAATGCTCCATATTGGTCTCCGTTTATCAACCCTCAACCAAAGGAGACTATTATGGCCAGTGCACTGAGAACCAAATTCGAGAACTACCTGATCGTCCAGCGCAAGGCGCCAAGGACGCAAGAGGCCTACCTTTCGTACGTCAAGGGCATCGCCAACTACTTCAAGCAGCCGCCGGACCAACTGACAAGCGAGCAAATTCAAGATTATCTGGCGTATCTGATCACCGAGCGTAAACTGGCTTGGAGGACCTGCAACGTCGCTTTTTGCGCCTTGCAGTGCTTTTACTGCAAGTTTCTCAAGCGTTCATCTTTGGAAGTAAATATCCCCCCGCGACCAAGGCAAAGAAAGCTGCCGGAGATACTCAACAAGACCGAGGTGGCCAGCTTGATAGAAAATGCCAAGGATCTTCGTCACCGCGCGGTGCTGATGATGGTATACGGCTCTGGCTTGCGCGTGAGTGAAGTGGTGCGCCTCAAGGCAAAGGATATCGATTCGGAGCGCATGCTGGTGCGTGTAGAGCAAGCCAAGGGAGCAAAAGACCGCTACACATTGCTTTCCCAAAAAGCCTTGGAGGTGCTGCGCTTATACTTCAGGTTTTATAACCCCTCGACGTACCTGTTCGTCGGCAAAGAGAAAAACGAACCGATGCCGATCGCAACGGCTCAAAAAATGTACACTTATGCCAAAGAAAAAGCCGGCCTGACCAAGGGGCTCGGCATCCATACCCTGCGCCACTGTTTTGCAACACACCTTATTATGAATGGCGTGGATGTCCAACTGATCCAGGAGTTCCTGGGACATAGTCACCTTGAGACCACCATGTTCTACCTGCACATGGTTCCCAACCGCATGGCCAAAGTAAAAAGCCCTCTTGACGTGGATATGGAGCTTTGTCGAGAGGAGGCCTTCGATGGAAAGGCAACAGATTGAAGTGGCCGATATTTTTCGCCTGCACGGGGATCGCTATCGCTCCAAATACCCCCTGTCGCCTGAACAGGGCAAGGTGTTCAATTTAATCAAGGTCTGCCGTACTTCGGCCCTGGGTGGCCATATGCGGCAATGCGATCATTGCGGCCATGAACAACCGGCCTACAACTCGTGCCGCAACCGGCACTGCCCCAAGTGCCAGAGCACGGCCAAACAAAAATGGCTCAACGCCCGCAGCGCTGAACTTTTGCCCTGCGGTTACTTTCATCTGGTCTTTACGCTGCCCCATGGGCTCAATCCCCTGATCCTGGTCAACAAGAAGGTGCTCCTTGGCGCCTTGTTCGGCCAGGTCAGCGAAGTGTTGCGCCGGTTCGGTAAAGATCCCCGCTGGCGCCTGGAAGGCCAAATCGGCATTTTATCCGTGCTGCATACCTGGTCGCAAACCCTGATGGATCACGTTCATCTGCACTGTTTGGTTCCTGCCGGTGCGTTGCGGGCGGATAAGAAACGGTGGAAAGCGTCCCGCACCAAGTATCTGTTTGACGTAAAGTCGCTGGCCAAGGCCTTCAAGCACCGCTATATCAGCGAACTGCAAGCGTTGCATGCCACCGGCAAGCTTAGGTTCCCGGGAAAGACCGCCGGGCTTTCGTGTCCGCGGGCGTTCGGCAAACTCGTTACCCAGCTCAAGAAACAAGATTGGATCGTCTACGCCAAAGCTCCCTTTGCCGGTCCCCAACAAGTGCTGGACTATCTGGGCCGCTACACCCATCGGGTGGCCATATCCAACCACCGGATCGAATCCGTAAAAGACGGTGCCGTGACCTTCACCTATCGAGATCGAGCCGATAACAATCAGGTAAAACACATGACCCTGGATGCGGTCGAGTTCATCCGCCGCTTTTTGCTCCATGTGCTGCCCGACGGGTTCGTCAAAATCCGATACTTCGGATTTTTGGCGCATCGCAACCGCAAGCAGTGCATTGCGCTGATCCGTAAACTGATCGATCCGTCAGCAGAGCCTGTCCAGATCCGTCAGGAAACGATCGGCGAGATGATGCTTCGGGTGACCGGCATCGATATCGGGCTATGTCCAAAGTGCGGTATGGGAAAAATGAAACTCGGCGACCCGTTGGCCAAAACGGTCTCGGCCCAATCCCGGGCGCCGACATAGGAGGCTATTGCAAGGTAAAAGCGAAAACAGACGCATCTTTAGGGCTCAAGGATGGGTACCCCTTGGAGCAGTCGCCCAGGTACGCCCGCAAACAGGCTTTTCGCGAAACGGGAAGGGATTTTGCTCTCTTACGATGCATCCTTTTAACAAAATACGGGTCTCTGAACCCTCAGATCGGCTCTTGAGCCCTCGCCGATCCGACCTCTTACCGCTTGCCAACCACCCCCTCGGCCGATATAATCCCCATAATTTTAGAGCGAAAAGCACCGCACGAAAAGCGGTCAAGTTCAACCTCGTTTTATCCATCATCCTTTAATCGGAAGAAAGCGGCGACCGGGTAAGCAATAGCAAGCCTCTACTGCGCTACTTCATTGCCGAGGATGACGGATAAAACGCTAAATGTTGGGCCAAAGATTAGAACGTTGAAAGCGACGATATGACAACAAGGAGATCCCCTATCCCAGAATCTGAGGACCACACACTTTTCCCAAGCGTCTGAGCGGGATCAAGCGATGCTGCCTATGAAGACCATCATAGATTTTATAAAAGAAGTTTTCCCGAACATCTATGCGAAATATAAATGCCAGATATGGGTGTCTATTTCTTTAATCGTTGCAGCCTATTTGTGTTTCGACACGGATTTGTATCGACACTGGAGACACTTCGATGAGGGCAAGTTCAAAGTCGTATGCAGCGATTTCCCTCCAATTGCGGTAGATGACAGCAACTTCTATTTCAAGTACTTTGCCTTCCTTTCCAATGATTATCACGAAGCTATAACAATAACGGACGTGAGGATGGAGTTCCAAAGTCGCCTTAACGTCAACAATTCTGAAGTCCTCTTTAGTGACGTTCCAAAAGATCTCCTGAGGACAGAGATAAGGGACAACTCAGTCTTCTTGGCTCATGTTGGCCTTATTAAAGCGGGGCAGGTAGTGGGAGTTTCTATTGACTGTAGTCGCAAGAGGGGGGGGGATCTTGATGCCAGCGAAGGCGCTACCGTGAATTTATCTTACAAGGTTCTCGGCAAACACCATAGTAAGAATCTATACCTGAATCCAGCCTCAGGTGACTTTAGCGGACCCAAGAAAGAGGAGATTGTTTTTGATATTCTCAGGGTACTTGATCACAGGAATTCACCTAAATTCCCCTTCTCTTACGAGTATGCCAAACTGTACAGCGAATCAGGCGACAGGACTTTAAGAATCTATTGCCCCGACCCTAAGAACAGATTCATCAGAGTTAAATCGGAGAGTCCCTCAGGGATGGTTGTAGTGGAATCTGAGCGATTCATGCATAAGGATTTCGATCCCATAAGGATTCAGGTGACAGGGAACAATGACATACGCATTCACTCGTGGCTGGGACGGTTCCGGTTAGCAGAAGCTGCCGAGTACTTTAGGAAGGGTTTGCAGCACGTCAACAAAGGAGATTTCAAATCAGGCGCGGCTGCCTTCCAAAAGGTTGCAGAACTCGATGGTCGGGATTATGAGGCTTGGTTCAATTTGGGACTATCTCTGGAGCGCGATGGAGACTATCCGCCCGCAGTTTCGGCTTTGCGCAAAGCCATTGAAGTGAAGGGTGACTACTTCAAAGCACATGGGGAGCTTGCCGCAGTACTCATAAAAACTGGTGACAGACCTGGTGCTGCCCATCACTTAGAGAAAGCAATTCAGATAAACCAGAGATACGCATTTGCCTACTATACG
>JBAQGR010000005.1:0-1785 GCA_049287895.1 Desulfatitalea sp. | reverse complement strand
CTTTCGAGGGGTGGACGCCTTAATTGTGTGGTAAGGCGTTACAACACTTTGAAGAGACTGATTCGATTCTTGAAAGTTCGTCCGACATCCTATGCTCAGCATACCATAAATCGTATGCCTGCTGCATGCGCAACCATAGTCCTGGCCCATTGCCGGCAAACTTACCGATTCGAAGAGCCATTTCCGTAGTAATTGGATGGGTGCAGGCCAAAACACGGTGCAACTGCTGGCGAGAAACGCCGAGCCGCTTGGCAGCCTCGCTAACGGATAGACCAAGATGTTGAAGCACATCTTCGCGCAAAATTTCACCGGGATGAACCGGAGGTCTTTTTAAAGGACGCTTCACCACATATTCTCCCATGTCGCTCACCTTTTAGTGATATTGTCCAAGGTCGATTCGCAGTGCCTCGCCTTCCACCCACTCGAAGGTGAGGCACCATGGCCCATTGACATGAATGCTGTAGCGTTTCGGCGCTCCTTGAAGACCGTGAAAATTGAATCCCGGAACATTCAAATCCGTCAACGACTCGGCCTGATCTAAAGCATCTAAGCGTCTCAAGGTCCGCGAATGCAAATCCTGACGAACCTTACGAGAGCTTCCTTTCTCGAAGAGCTCAGCAAGACCTTTATGCTTGAAGCTTTTTATCATGGTTCGCATTGTATCACATTATGTTACAGTGTCAACGATATTGTTACATTCGTGCGGACCAGAACCGACAGCAATGCGGAAATAAGTAGCGTCGAGGGGAGTAGAATGAGGCCGGGAATTCAGATTATCGGGGCGTAAGGCAGGCTATTTCGAGCTGATCGGCAATCTCGATATATTTCGGCCGACCCGTGTCAGACAGATGAGGTTTCCACGTATTCAATCTCCGCACAAATCTTGTCATACAGACAAGATTTGCATTGACTGCATACAAGTAGCGAAATTATGCTAGTTTCGTCACTACAATTCAAATGGCTTCGATCTATGAACGAGGACCCAGTGGATAGATAGCAGATAAGGAACACCACCCATGGAACAACTTCGAAAGCAATTCAGATCTCAGATTGAAGATAAAACGCCCTTCGAACTGGCCCGGCGCTATGCCTACGAATATATGGATAAAATCGGAGACAGGCACGTCTATCCGACACCTGAAGCCCTGCGCAGACTCGACGTATTCCAGGAACCCCTGCCGCAAAAACCGGGAGACCCCTTGGAAATCCTCCATCTGTTGCATGCGGTGGGGTCCCCTGCCACCGTTGCGCAAACAGGGGGTCGCTACTTCGGCTTTGTCAATGGCAACGCGATTCCCGCGGCATTGGCGGCCAAATGGCTCGCCGATGTGTGGGACCAGAATGCCGCGGCCTACGTGACCTCACCCGTGGTTTCAGAACTGGAGTCTGTTTGCGAATGCTGGTTGTCCAGTTTGCTGGGTCTTCCGGAAGATACCGCGGCCGGATTTGTCAGCGGCACTTCCACGGCGACCCTGTGCGGTCTGGTCGCCGCTCGGAATTATCTTCTTCAGCGCATGGGATGGGACGTTGGCGGCAAGGGACTTTTGGGCGCGCCGGAAATCCGCGTGATCGTCGGTGAGCAGGCCCATGCGACAGTCTTTAAGGCCCTTGCGCTGATCGGTCTGGGAAGAGCCCGGGTCACCGTGGTGCCTGCCGATGACCAGGGACGGATGATGCCGGAGCGCCTTCCCCGACTGGATGAGCGCACCTTGTTGGTTTTACAAGCCGGCGAAGTGAACACGGGCGCATTCGATCCGCTTGATCCGCTTTGTGGCGCCGCATCCG
>JBAQGR010000004.1:0-3194 GCA_049287895.1 Desulfatitalea sp. | reverse complement strand
GCCACGAGTTTGAGGCGCAGCCCGCTCGGCTTAAAGGAGTCCAGCATGCGCACGATGGAAACACACCGACTGCCTTTGGCCACGACACCGACCCTTAGAAGCAGGCAATGTTCGAATGATTTTACATTGAGCATTCATCCCTCCCCTTGCATCAGGGTCTTGAATAGCACTGCGGGAGTCCTCTTCACTTGGATCTTGTCAGGCTTGAGACATCAGGATTTGAGAAGCGTTGCCGGATACCGGAAGAGGGAGCGGGAGAGCCGCATGGTCCAGTAATATGCGGAACTGGGAAGCCCTTGGATGAACTATACGTTTTGGCACTTAAAGCTGTCAACTGCCGAACCCAGACAACAGAAAGCAATTTCAGGCAATAGGCGCATCTTCCTGACGCGGTCCTTATCTCGCCCTGCCCTATTTTGTTCGCTACGCTTGAAATATGTCAGAATACCGCCAATCTCTATCGTCTTACCGATATCAGCAGGAGGGGACTTGCCAATAATATCACATTAATTCAATAGAATATGCAGAATGCCCCACACCCGGGCACCACCTGGCATCATATTTGCGGGCACCTATTTCCGATAAAATTTGTGTGTGTTGGAAATCAAATTTTGCGAATGAACGCCAAGCGGTAATTTTGGCGGAGGTTTAATGAACATCGACAGAGACTCCATTATGCCGGCCTCTTCCGAGGGGCTGCATCAGATGGAGCTACATCCCATTTCGCTCACTTTCCAAGGCGAACTCGAAAAGACGTTCCGTGAAAATCATTTCGTCGATTCTCTCAGAACAGTGCGCCTCTCACTGCTGGCAGGCATCTTTCTGTATGGAATTTTCGGAATCCTGGACGCCATTCTGGTTCCCGAAATGAAATCAGCGCTCTGGAGCATCCGTTTTGCCGTCGTCTGCCCGTTTCTCACGGGAATGATCCTTTTCTCCTATTTGCCTGTTTTTAAGAAATATTCTCAATTGGTCATGGCGACGACCATGATCGTATCGGGCTTGGGCATCATTTGGATGATCGCCATCCTTCCGGCGCCGGTGAACCAGACGTACTATGCCGGACTGATTCTGGTGTTCATATGGGGCTACACCTTCACTCGGATTCGCTTTGTCTGGGCCACTTCAGCGGGCTGGATCCTTGTGGCGCTTTACGAAATCGTGGCCACGCAGGTGATCCAAAGCCCATTTTCGGTTCTGCTCAACAACAATTTCTTTTTTATCAGCGTTAACCTGGCGGGAATGTTCGCCTGCTACTTTAGCGAACTTTACACCCGGAGAGATTTTTTCCTGGCATTCCGATTGGATAAAGAGCAGGAAAAGGTCAAGGTGGTCAATCGCCGGCTGGAAAAAATCGTAGCCAAAAGAACCTCCCAGCTGCTGGAAAAAAACAAGGAGTTGAGCGAGGAAATCGAGGAACGCAAAAGAGCCGAGCAGCAGCGCGCTGAACTGGAATCCAAATTCCAGGAGGCCCAAAAGATGGAGGCTATCGGAAGGTTGGCGGGTGGAATCGCACATGACTTCAACAATCTGCTGATGGGGATCCAGGGCAACGCTTCCCTGATGCTGTTAAATACGGAGCCCGATCACCCCCATTACGAGAAACTCAAGAACACCGAACAATACGTAATCCGAGGCTCTGAGCTGACCAAGCAGCTGCTCGGATTCGCGCGCCGCGGAAAATACCAGGTCAACCCGACCGATCTGAATACACTGATTACCGAATCCTCGAATCTGTACGCCCGGACCAACAAAGAGGTATCGATTCATCTTGAACTCGAAAGCAAGTTGCGGGTCGTCCGGATCGACCGGGGACAAATCGAACAGGTGCTGCTCAACCTGTTCATGAATGCCTGGCAGGCCATGCCCAGAGGGGGCGCTGTTCGCATCGTGACTGAAAACATCACGGTGGACCCGGACAGGGTGCGCGGACGCGAAGCCAAACCGGGAGACTATGTCAAGGTCAGCGTGATCGACGCGGGAATCGGCATGGACGAAAAGACCATGCAACGCATCTTCGATCCTTTTTTTACCACCAAAGAGATAGGCCGCGGCACCGGCATGGGGCTGGCCTCGGCCGATGGTATCATCCAAAACCACGACGGGTTTTTTGAAGTCCAGAGCCTGGTCGGCAAAGGCAGCGCGGTTTCCTTCTTCCTGCCGGCATCCAACGAAACCGTGGCGCAGGAAGAAAAACGCGAACCGGGTCAGATTATCCGTGGCGACGAAACCATATTGATAGTGGACGATGAGCTCATGATTACCGAGGTGGCGTCTGAAATGCTGGAACGCATCGGATACAAAGTAAAGGTGGCCATGAACGGGCAAGAGGCGCTCGAAATCTATGCCGTCGAAGGTCCCAAGATCGATCTGGTGATCCTCGATCTGATCATGCCGGGCATGAGCGGTGGCAAAACGTTCCATCTGCTCCAGGAGATGAACCCGGACATAAGGGTATTGCTCTCCAGCGGCTACAGCTTGTCAGATGAAGCGAGCAGTATATTGGATCGTGGATGCGGCGGATTCATACAAAAGCCGTACAACATCAACGAGTTATCTAATAAGGTCCGGGAGGTTCTCCAATAGTCCCGGTGCAACCCCGCGCGCAACGGGAACCCATCGCATCCAGCGTGGACGGCGATACCACGATGGAAGAATCTATGGGAACGATAAAGGAATGGGGCATCTGTTGCCCGAGGAGAGTAAATGGCGGCGATAGAAAAGGAATTCGTCGAAATTTTCAGAGAGCTTGAAACCGGTCACCTGGAACTTCGGACGAAATTGAACGGTCTGACCGACCGGGGCAGTGAACTCGAAGAGCGATTGGCCCGGGAATTGGAGATTTTCGAAACCTGGCGCTTTGACCTCATGGACCAACTCGGCGGTATCACCGCGGGGTTCCAAAAAAGCGAGGAAGAAGCGCATCGGCGTTTTATCCGCGAATCCAAATATTTCGAAGCCGTGCAGGAAGCACCTTTTTACTGGCGGATCATCAACAAACCCAGCGGGTATGCCGGTGATGCGCAGATGATGACATTTATCTACCGGAATCAGTTTGAAGGCAAAACCCCCTTTGGCATGCTGCTGCACAAGCATGCCGTCTCCACAAAGGCCTGCCAGGCGGTGCGCAATCGCAAGCTATTCCTCACGCAGCAGATCCTCAAGGTCAATGGCGGAGAGATCCTGAGTCTGGC
>JBAQGR010000003.1:0-1705 GCA_049287895.1 Desulfatitalea sp. | reverse complement strand
GTGTACAACCAAAGTTGTAGGCGCGGCAATGCTATCCATTCGCTCCCCCGCAATTAGGCAATAGAAACAAACAAATACGACACTTTACATTTTTGGCATATCGCTTGCTGGATGCCTTTAAATTGATTGTACATTCCTCTAATAAAGAAACTTAAATTACCAATTGAATATAATTCATGAGCCACATGCGCACCGACATTTTCCGGCTCGCACCGGCAGTACCGACAACAACCGCTTGGCAAGAAAGGACCCATTGCATGACCAATCTGTACGAGGAAGCGTATCGAAGCTCGATTGACAATCCTGAATCCTTTTGGGGGGAAGTCGCAGAGGAGTGTCACTGGTATCAAAAGTGGGAAAAAGTGCTGGACTTCAGCAACCCACCTTTTTCGCGCTGGTTCAAGGGAGGTATGGTCAACACCTGTTATAACGCGCTGGATCTGCACATCACCCGCGGCCGGGGCGACAAGGTCGCCCTGATCTACGACAGCCCGGTGAGTGATACCATCCGTTATTACACCTATCACGAACTGCGCGACCAGGTGGCCCTTTTCGCCGGCGCGTTAGCGGCCCAGGGCGTTGCCAAAGGCGACCGGGTGATCATTTACATGCCCATGATTCCCGAGGCAGCCATCGCCATGCTGGCCTGCGCGCGCATTGGCGCCATCCACTCGGTGGTTTTCGGTGGGTTTGCACCCAACGAATTGGCCACTCGGATCAACGATGCCAAACCCAAAGTGATCGTCTCCGCCTCATGCGGCATCGAGGTCAAACGCGTGATCGCCTATAAACCCTTGCTGGATCAGGCCATCGCGCTGGCCAAAAGCCCGCCGGAGCACTGCATCATCGTTCAACGCCCCATGGCCGCGGCTACCATGCTCGCCGACCGGGACCTGGACTGGGCCGAGGTGATGGCCAAGGCCACGCCTCACGATTGCGTTCCGGTGCTGGCCACCGACCCCCTCTACATTCTCTACACCTCGGGAACCACCGGACAGCCCAAAGGGGTGGTCCGCGACAACGGCGGACACTTGGTGGCCCTCAAATGGAGCATGAAAGCGATTTACAATGTCGCTGAAGACGATGTCTGGTGGGCGGCCTCGGATGTGGGCTGGGTGGTGGGTCACTCCTATATCGTCTATGCACCTCTGTTCAAAGGCTGCACCAAGGTCTTGTACGAAGGCAAGCCCGTGGGCACGCCCGATGCCGGCGCCTTTTGGCGGGTGATTGCCCAGCATAAGGTGACAGCCATGTTCACAGCACCGACCGCCTACCGTGCCATCAAACGCGAAGATCCCGGCGGCGAACGGGTGAAGAAGTACGACCTGTCCAGTTTCCGCACCCTGTTCCTGGCTGGCGAGCGCTCCGATCCCGACACCATCCAGTGGTCGGAAAAACATCTGAAAGTGCCGGTCATCGATCACTGGTGGCAGACCGAAACCGGCTGGGCCATTGCCGCCAACTGCATGGGGCTGCATGCCTTCCCGGTGAAATACGGTTCGCCGACCAAGGCGGTCCCCGGCTGGAACCTGAAAGTCATCGGCGAAGACGGAAATCTGGCGCCCACGGGCAAGATCGGCTCGCTGGTGGTGGAGCTGCCCTTGCCGCCGGGAACTTTGCTCACCCTTTGGAACAACGACCAGCGCTTCATCGACTCTTACATGTTCGAGTTTCCCGGCTATTACAAGACGGCGGATGCGGGTGC
>JBAQGR010000002.1:0-3831 GCA_049287895.1 Desulfatitalea sp. | reverse complement strand
TGCCACTCTCGCGGAGGTGGGAGTCCAGAATCGATGAGAACGCTGGATGTCCCCCTTCGCGGAAATGCCCATGGGGGGTGCGGTGTGCAGGTGGGCACCGCCGTCCACGATGAGGGTTTCGCCGGTGATCCAGTCGGCGCCGGCCACCAGGGAGAGGACGGTCTGGGCCACGGTGTCGGGGGTGGCCGTGGCCTTGAGCGGCGCAATGTCGGCGTATTGCTTGCGGATGGCTTCGTAAACCTCTTCGCCCAGACCCTTTTTCAGCCATTCGCCGGCCACGAACCCCGGACACACCGCATTGACGCGGATCTGCGGCCCGAGCACGCGCGCCAGGGAGAGGGTCATGGTGACCAGGGCGCGGCAATCGGCGTCTTCGGCCACGTCGGCCCGCTGGATCAAGGTTTCACCGCCCAGGGCCGCGCATTGGTCCGCTACTACCCGGGCGCCCTCCGCGTTCTGGCTGTAATTGATCGTTACGCGGCACCCTTTGGCGGCCAATTGTTGGGCAATGGCCGCACCGATGCCGGAGGAAGAGCCGGTGACGATGGCCACTGCGTCTTTGAGTTCCATTAGGCTGCTCCTTGAAAGATTGGGGAATGCAAGCGTTATTGAATGAGCGTGGAACGCGAGCGGCACCTTAAACCAATTTCCGCAAAACCCCAAGATCGATCTCCGACCCTTCCGCTATCGGCTCTTGCCGCGGTGCAACGCATCGCTTACAATGGTTAAAAAGGTTGCTCATCAAATCCTAACAAAACACGTGTTCAATGCGGCTATCTTGATGCTACGCAGCGAGCCGCCCCGGCACGGAACGTTTTGAGCACGGACCGACTATGGAAGTTGACACCACGACCCCTAAGGCCATTGCCCCTGCCGAAGCGATCGACGCCCGGCGTTCCCTGCCGACCTTCGACGGCAAATCCCCGCGGCGGTTTATCAACCGCGAGCTCTCCTGGCTGCAATTCAACCGCCGGGTCCTCGAGGAGGCCTTCAATACCTCTCATCCTTTGTTGGAACGGTTGCGCTTTCTGACCATCTCGGCCAGCAACCTGGATGAATTCTACATGGTGCGCGTGGCCGGCTTGAAAGCCCAGGTGGCTTCGGGCGTGGCCAGCGAGAGCCCGGATCAGATGACCCCGGCCCAGCAGTTGCAAGTGATCGATGAAAGCATCGCCTTGCTGCGCAAGGATCAACAACGCTGTCTGGAGGAGTTGCTGGCGCTCATGGACGCCGAAGGCATCCAGGTGATCACGCCGGACAAGCTTTCGGAATTCGATCGCAGCTGGCTCGCCAAGCGGTTCCAGGAGCAGATCTTCCCGGTGCTCAGCCCCCTGGCCGTCGATCCGGCGCACCCCTTCCCCTTCATTCCCAATCTGGGGTATGCGTTGGTGTTGGGTCTGGAAAACGAGAGTGACGGCGCCCTGATGGTGGCTCTGGTGATCCTGCCCAGCCAGCTCAAACGCTTCGTGCGCCTGCCGGGTCCGCAGAACCGTTTCATCAGCCTGGTGAAGGTCGTGCTCATGTATCTGGATCAGCTCTTCCCAGGCTTCAAATTGATCTCCAACGGCGTTTTCCGCGCGATCCGCGACAGCGAGCTGGAAATCGACGAAGAGGCCGAAGACCTGGTGCGCACCTTTACCTCCGCTCTGAAGCGTCGGAGGCGTGGCACTGTGGTGCGGCTCTCCGTGGACGACGAGATGTCGGAGGACCTGAAGGAGTTGATCATAGATCAGTTGGGGGTCTCCCCCAACGATCTCTTCCGTTTTAAATATCTGGCCCTGCCCGATTTCAAGGAGCTGATCGTCGATAACCGCCCGGACTTGCTCTTTCCGTCGTATACACCGCGCTTCCCGGAGCGTATCCGCGACTTCGGCGGGGATTGCTTTGCCGCCATAAGCTCTAAGGATATCATCGTCCATCATCCCTATGAGAGTTTCGACGTGGTGGTGCAGTTCATACGCCAGGCCAGCCTGGACCCCAATGTGGTTTCCATCAAACAGACTCTCTATCGCACCAGCGAGGACAGCCCTATAGTGCAGGCCCTGGTCGAAGCCTCCGAGGCCGGTAAGAGCGTGACGGTCATGGTGGAGCTCAAGGCGCGTTTCGATGAAGCCGCCAATATCGAATTCGCCCGCAAGCTGGAACGCAGCGGCGCCCAGGTGGTCTATGGTTTCATCGATTTCAAGACCCACGCCAAGCTGTCGCTGGTAGTGCGCCGTGAAGGCGAGCGCCTCGTCTCCTACGCCCATTTGGGCACCGGCAATTACCACCCCATCACGGCCAAGATCTACACCGATCTCTCCTTTTTCACCTGCGATCCCCAGACTTGTACCGACGTGATGCGCATTTTCAACTATATGACCGGCTATGCAAAGCCGGTGAACCTCAAGCGCCTGAGCCTGTCGCCGCTCAACTTGCGCACCCAACTGCAAGCGGGCATCGAGGCCGAAATCGCCCATAGCCGGGCCGGCCGGCCGGGTCGCATCTGGGTCAAGCTCAACTCTTTGGTGGACCCCGATTTGATCGATGCCCTCTGCCGTGCTTCCCAGGCGGGGGTGAAGAGCGAGCTGGTCGTCCGCGGCATTTGCTGCCTGCGACCGGGCATCCCGGGTTACTCGGAGAACATCCGCGTCCGATCCATTGTCGGCCGTTTTTTGGAACACAGCCGCATCGTCTGTTTCGGCAACGGTTACGAGTTGCCCTCCCGGCAGGCCAAGGTGTACATCTCTTCCGCCGATTGGATGCCGCGCAACCTGGACCGGCGTATCGAGAGCCTGGTTCCCATTCTCAATCCCACGGTGCACCAACAGGTATTGGACCAGATCATGGTGGCCAATCTGCGGGATAATGCGCATACCTGGGTGCTGGGGCCGGATGGCCGTTATGAGCGCCTGAAGCCGGAAAAAGAGCTGTTCAGCGCGCATCTCTTCTTTATGACCAACCCGAGTCTGTCCGGTCGCGGATCTTCGTCCGATTTGGAAAAATCGCCATCCAAGAGTAAAAAAATCAAGAAGAAGAAATCCAAGGTTTAAGTGGCCGCCGTCGAATAGGGTGGGGGCTGCGTTAATTTCAGGTGGGGTTTGATATTGTCAGGGGCGAACCTGGGGCCCTGCTCACTCTTTTTCCAGCTTGAATCCAAAAGGTTTGCAGAGATTGGATTTGCGCCTGGCCACGCGGGCGCAGTTCTGGCACACGAATTTGGGCTTGGCGGTCAGTTCGTAGATAGCTTCGATGTTGGCCTTGATATCTTCCTTGCCCCATTTGCAGAAGGATTTTTTTTTCAGCTTCTCGTCCATGGCGGACCTCCTCGGATCTATGCAAAATGCCGTGCAATATGCCGTTGCCAAGCACCGGGTTGTTCGCTAAGATAGCTTCGGTTTGCCGGTTCGCAACTATATGACCCATGGATTCTCTGAAAGGAGAAGAAAGATGCTTTCCAGACTCAAACAGTACGCCCTGATCGGGGCGGTTATCTGGGCCTTCTATTTTCTCTTGAGCCACCATTTTATTTTTACCAGTCTGACCGACTTTGAGCTGCTGAAGAAACAGCAGCTGACCTTGAAGTATACCTTTTTCAGCCTGAAGCAGGCCACCCCCGAAGCGGTGATGCGGATCCCCGAGCTGCGCGACGTCGGTATCGGCGATGTGATGGTGGAAAAGGGGATGGTCACCCAGGAAAGGCTGGATCAAATCGTGCGCAAAATTGAGAGTCAGTAGAGTAGGGGACGCCCCTTCTTAAAGGGCGCCCCCCAAAACTCACATAACCGGGGGTGGGGGCGAACTCGGGGATTTGCTCACGGCGCCACCGGTGCGTTCCTCGAATACCGAAAG
>JBAQGR010000001.1:0-5198 GCA_049287895.1 Desulfatitalea sp. | reverse complement strand
CGGGCTTTGACCGAAGTGGCCCAATTGGCCGGGGATTTCAACAGCGGAGGCAACTATGTGGCCTCGGGCCTGCCCAAGTTCAGCCGATTGGAGGACGCCGACTATATCCGCCATCCGGGACGCTCGGTCGCCTTGGGCGCCCTACCCGATCTGAGCCACGACAACATCAAGATCGAGGTGGAGCGCTGCATCGCCGCCCTGGCCGCCCGCAAGATGGATGTCTATGCCGTGGATGTGCGCCATCCGGTGCTGGAGATTCCGGCCTTTTACACCATCATTCCCGGCACCCAATTCCGCGAGCGGGCCGCCTGCCCCAGCGTCGGCATGCTGTGCGCCAAAATCGTCGCCGCGAATTTCCCGGCGGCCGATGCCATCGCCCGCCTGGCACAGTTCGATCAAGCGTTGCCCGCCAAATACTACATTCACTTCTACATGGCCCAGGTGCATCAAAACCAAGGGGAGTACCCCAACGCCGTTGCGCACCTGGCCACCGCCGCCGAGCTGGGTCCGCCCAGCGAAGATTTGGCTAGTATTTATACCTATTGGGGGGTCTGCTGCAAAGAGATGAACCAGTACCCCGAAGCGCTGGCTGTGTTGCAAAAGGCGGATCAGCTGGACCCGGAACGCACCGACACGCTCAATTTGATGGGATTTTGTCATTACAAGCAGAAGGCCTACGACGCAGCCATCGCCTGTTTCCAGAAGGTCATCGCCCTGAATCCCAGCTCAGCCATCGATTACGCCAATTTGGGCGTCAACTACCGGGCCTTGGGCGATAGCGCCAAAGCCATCGAATACTACCAGTTGGCCCTGGCACTGGACCCGGCCATCGACTTTGCCCGCGATCATCTGGCGCAAATGGGTATTGCCGGTTGATCGTCGGCCCATCACCCCATACGAGCGCACCGTTCGATCACCTCGGCGGCCAGTTGGTTGTAATCCGCGGTGCCGAAACTGCCTTTGCGGTAAAAAACCACCGGGCGGCCCACATCGGCGCTCTCGGCGATGGTGGTGTTGGCGCGCACGGCGGTTTTAAAAAGCAGATCGCGGTAGCGGGCATCTTCTTGGAGCAGCCCCAGGATGCGCTGGCTGACCCGGGTGCGGGAATCGTAGAAAGTGGGCACAATGCCCAAGATGCCAATGGCCGGGTTGATCTCCTCCTTGACAGCGGCGATGGTGTCGAACAGCTCTTCCAAGGCCGCAAAAGCATAGGGATGCGTCTGGCAGGGAATCAACACATGGTGGGCGTAAACGAACACATTGACCGTCAAGAGCGAAAGGCTGGGCGGCGTATCCAAAAGGATGAAGTCATAGCCATCCGTCAGATCGGCCATGGCCTCCTTGAGCCGGTTTTCGCGGCCCTCCACTTCGGTCAACTCCACTTCAGCGCCGGAAAGATCCACGTGCGAAGGCAGTAGATCGAGTCCGCTCCAGCGCGTCCGCACAATCGCTTCAGCAGCCCCCACCGTCGCGTCCGGCCCCAACAGGTCATAGACCGTCGGCGCCCCCTGCGGCAGCTCCACTCCCAACCCCTTGGTGGCATTGGCCTGGGGGTCCATATCCACAATCAACACCTTTTGCTTCAACACGCTTAACGCAGCGCCCAGATTGATCACGGTCACGGTTTTGCCGACGCCACCTTTTTCATTGGCGACGGCAACGGTGCGGGTTTGCATTCGATTCGCCTCCTTGTTGAAGAGTTATTGGCCTCTATTCTGTTAGAGCAGCAGCTGCACCTCTTTACGTACGGTTTCAAGGTCGCCCAGCAGCGTCGTGATGGAATGCTCGATAGCCCCCAGGGTGCCGTCCACGCGCTCTTTGTCACTGCGTCGGTCGGCGATGGCGGCGACCAGGTTCTGCACGTCTCCCACGTAGGCACCGAACTGCTCGGTGAGCGTTTCATACAAGCGCTGGCCGGCCTGTTCGGCCAGGCGGTGCATGTACTGGAACTTCACGTTCTCCCGGTAGTCCTTGAACATTGCATTGATCGAGCGCTCGGTCTCCGCTTTCATCTTGCGGATGCCGCCCTTGAGCGCCTTGATCTCTTCGGACTTTTCAGCACCCACCGACTTTTTGAGCGCCTTGCGCAGCGCGCGTACCAAGGAGTAAAATCCTAAACGCATGACCGCATCGGTTTTGATATTGGCCGAATAGCGCATGGTGGCGGCTGCGGGTGGCAGCGCCAGGCCGGTGACCTGCTTTACGGAATCCAGGTCCGTATCGATGCAGAAGGTACAAACCGTTGTCCCGCGCGCCAATCCCAATTGCGCCAGGGCGTCTTCGTATTGCGTCAAGGCATCCTGAACCATGGCCTTGTAAGGCTCGGCCGCAAACCGCAGGTGCTCCAACAATCGTTTCTCCTCCGACTTGATGAAACCGGCGATCTCCGGGTTTACCTTTTCGGCCATATAGCCGTCCACGGCCTGTTTCAACTCCTGAAAGACCAGATAAAGCGTATGGGTGAAGCCGGCGCTGGAAAGCGGCTCGTGATAGCGATCCAGATCCACGCGATAGTCGCGCACGAAGGTCAACACTTTTTTTAGCACCGGACCGGTGTACACATCAAAAAAACGGTCCACTTCTTTTTTTAGTTCCCGACTGATTTTCTGGACCGCGCCCTCCAGGGTGTTCTGGATCATGGACTGCACCTGGTGCATTCGGCTCTGATGGGTGCGAAGCCGGTCAGCCACCGAACGGGCATCACCTGCGTCCCGGTGTAAAAGGTCGCGGTTCAATCGGATCCACTGCCCCAGGCCGGTTGCCGTAACGGCGATGCGTCCCAGTTGATTTTGGAGCAGCAGGGCCGATCGTTCGCGGGTCAACTTGTGGTCCAAAACTTCCCGCAAGCGTTGGGTCTCTTCATCCGAAAAAACGACGAGCTTTGCGGCTTTGCGCCATTGGGCCAGGCGCTCCTGGTCCTTGGAGGCCAAACGCTCCTCGATAGCGCCGAACAGATTGAACAAGGCCGAAAAGGTGAATAGCCGTGGGTCCTCGACGATCAGCGCCAGTTCTTCGTTGACCCGCTGAATCAACGCCCGAAGATCGTCGAGGCTGTCGTGTTCGTTCAGATCGCAGTTGCACACGAAGAGCATGTTGTCGGCGATCCCCATACGCTTGATCATCGACAGAAAGCGGATGTCTGCCTGGCGCACACCGGTGCGGCTGCTGATGACGTAGACGATCAGGTGGGCCTTGAGCAGGTAGTCCTGGATCATGGCCAGGTGCAGCGGATTGGGCGAGTCACTGCCCTGGCAGTCGGCCAGCTCGATATTGCGCGTCAAGACATCCCCGGTGACTTCCAACTCGATATCTTTCAGGTAGACGGACAATGCATCGTTGCCCACGAAGTTGCGGTGCTCGGAGAAGATATCGTCGTTGAACTCACGGGTGGCGCTTTCGGCGGAGACGTAGCTTTGGATCTGATCGTATCCCTTCAGATAGGACGAGAGCAGAACGCCGTTGGCATTGAGGCTGTCCTGGGCGATGAGCCGGTCGCTGTCCAGTGTGTAGATGGCGCTCTTCAGATCACTGCGATCCTGGCCGCGCCGGATATCGAAGGTTTGCTTGTCCGAACGCCACTCTTCGGTAGGGAAGAGCACCAGGGCCTGCTGAATCTCGGCGTTGATGTCGTCCCATGATTTGAAGAAAAGACGCGCCCGCAAATGATCGCCCTGGCGAATGCGCGTGACGATGGATGTCACCACGCCCGCTCCCCGCTTGAGGTGGTCCTCCCGCAAGAGGGCGTTGACTAGCGTGCTTTTACCCGACTTGATGGCGCCCACCACGGCGATACGCACCACGTGGTCCAGCAGCTGCCGGTCAATGCTCGCGCATGATTGCTTCCATTGTTCAAAAGCCCCGGCCTGGCCGCCCATCACTGCCTGGGCCTGCTCAATCAAAGCGGCCGCCTGCTGGTTGATTTTGAGAATTGCTTCCCTGTCTTGCTGGTATGCGTCCATCGCTATCCTTGTTCGTCTTACGTGGTTCGCTCCTGGATAGTGTCGCTGCTGGTAATTTCATCGTCTGCAGCAAAAGATCGGTGCCCTTCGATGCAAGGGCTGGATATACCAATGCTTGACCAGGATTGTCAAAACCTTACCTCGCGCGTGACGCGGCGCGGACGGGCGGAAAAAATATAATGGCTTGTAAATTCTATGATTTTATGATATTTGCATCTACAATTTGCGCGAAAAAGAGCTCGGTGCGCATTTAAACCTGAGGGGAATCAAGGTCCATGTCGGAAAAACATCCTGAATGCCCACTATATAATCCCTTAAACTGCAAGGGATACTACAATCCCAAGCTCTGCGCCTTTGTGCGCAAAGACCGGGCCTGCTTGAAAAAGAAAAAGCCCAAACAAAAGCAGACAAAGGATGACGAGGAATAACGTGAGGCAACTAAGGCAGTAATTAAAAACAAACAGAGTAAACAAACGAAAGGGGGGCGCGCTGAGCGCCCCCTATTTTTTCTCCTCACCCGATCGGACCTCGCTTCACGCATGCCCGGCCGTATGGGTCAGGGATTGGGGATCGATGCCCATTTCCCGGATGGCGCTCTCCCAGCGCTCCTCCACTGGTGTGGTGAAAATGACGTTCCGGTTGCAGGGTGCCACGAGCCAGGCATTCTGGCTCAGTTCCCAGTCCAGTTGGCCGGGTGCCCATCCGGCGCACCCCAAGGCAATGATAAAGGATGCCGGACCGCTTCCCTGGGCGATGGCCTGCAATATCTCGCGGGAATTGCTCAGGGCCAGCGCATCGTTGATGATAAGACTTCCGCCCCACACCAACGGCGGTCCGTGCAGTATAAACAATTCGTTGGTGTGCACCGGGCCGCCGATGTGAATGGGAACGGCATCGACCCGGCCGTCGGTGCCTATCTCCAACTCTTCAAAAATCATCTTGGCGCGCAACCCCTCATGCACTCGATTGATCACGATGCCCACCGCGCCGTCGTCCGTATGCTCGGTGATGCAGGTGACCGATTGTCTGAAATTGGGGTCCACCAGGGCCGGCATGGCCATGAGGAAATAGCCCTTGAGAGAAGTGGGGAATGCTTCCATGGCTGCAATAGCTTTCTTTAAAGTTATACTTTAACGCGATTATATCAGATTCAAAATACCAATCAACAATGTGTGGTTTCATTTGTCAATGACCGTAAGACCAGACAACCCCCATATGAACCGTAAAATCGGGTGCCGC